>NZ_JBHUDE010000166.1:0-87237 GCF_042678205.1 Oceanobacillus luteolus | reverse complement strand
GAAACCAACCATATTTTACCATGAAGGAGGCCTTTTTTGACCCCACGCTAGAAGCTCTACGGAACCCCCGGCGTAGCCGAGGGTTTTCGAAGACCATAATAAAAAAGCAACAAGGAAATGATTTCCTTGCTGCTTGATTGTTATACACCTAAGTATTCCTTTATTTCTTGTAATAGTTTCTTCTCTATCCTAGAGACTTGAACTTGAGATATTCCTAAGCGTTCTGCCACTTCGGTTTGTGTTTGATCCTTATAATAACGTAGATAAACAATAAGGCGTTCCCTTTCATCCAAATGCTGAATCGCTTCTTCCAATGATAGTTTTTCAAACCACTTCGAATCTTCTATTGAGATTTGGTCGAGTAATGTTATTGGGTCACCATCATTCTCAAAGACTGTCTCATGTATGGATTGAGGTGTTCTTGCCGCCTCTTCGGCATGGATAATTTCTTCTGCTGGAATATCCAATTCCTTTGCCATTTCATTTACCGTCGGCGATCTCCCGAGTTTCTTCGTTAGGGAGTCTTTAGCCCTTCTAATCTTATTGCCTGTCTCTTTTAACGTTCTGCTGACCTTAACACTACCATCGTCACGAATGAAACGCTGAATTTCCCCAATTATCATTGGGACGGCATATGTGGAAAAACGAACATCATAGGATAAATCGAACTTATCAATGGATTTGATCAAACCAATACTTCCAATTTGAAAGAGGTCGTCTGGATCATAACCGCGATTAATAAACCGCTGCACTACAGACCATACAAGCCGAACGTTTTGTTCAACTAAAAAATCTCGTGCTTCTTTATTACCGTTTTGGCTTTGCAATATTAGTTCTTTCACTTCTTCGTTCGTAAGCTTATGCTTACTTGATTCGGCTTTCATATTAAGATTCATCGGCATTCATCCTAATTATATACCGTTTTATTTTTAATTAACTGTTTGGACATTTCCAATATTGTACCCTTGCCCGGATGGGAAATGACTTCCACTTGGTCCATAAAATTTTCCATGATGGTGAACCCCATACCAGAGCGTTCCAACTCCGGCTTTGAAGTATATAATGGTTCACGAGCTGATTCAATATCTTCGATTCCAAGTCCATTATCTTCTATTCGAAGTTTGATTTCATAATCATCCACCGTACAAGTAATTTTGATAAAATGATCCGGCTCATTTTGATAACCGTGAATTATTGCATTCGTTACAGCTTCTGAGACCACGGTTTTAATTTCGGTCATCTCATCTACTGTTGGATCGAGCGGAGCGATGAACGATGCAACTGCAACTCGTGCAAAGGATTCATTTTCACTGACACTTAAGAATTCAAGTTGCATACTATTTTTCACGACGCCACCCCCAAAGTTTCCAATGCAAAGGATTCATTCTCCGCAAGTCGGATAATCTTAAACAAACCTGCCATCTCAAATAATCGTTTGATGGATGGTGAAACAGAGCAAACGACCATTTCACCACCAAGTTGCAACACCTCTTTATACCTCCCCAGAATAACCCCCAAACCAGAACTATCCATGAATGTTATACCATCCAAATTTAACAGGACATGTTTAACGGGATGTTGGTAGAGCATGTCTTTCCATTCTGAACGGAGAGATTCTGCTGTATGGTGATCTAGTTCCCCCGATAATCTTACAATTAGAACATCCTCCTTAACGGAAAACAAGGATTGTAGCCCCAAAATAATCTCCTCCTCTTTTATTCCTCACTCTATGTTTCTGTATTTCCTTAAACAATTCCTGCATCATGACAAAAGTAGTTGGTATTTTCTATAATTCGCGCTGTTTATTCGAAAACAGTCACTTCTTGCAATGAACGTTTTAATAATGTAAAGAATGATGCTTTTTCAATAGATTGTTCAACGGTTAATGGTGCTTCCATAATCAGTTCGTCACCATTTTTAACATATAGGGTTCCTACCTGATCACCTTTCTTGATCGGGAGTGTCAACTCTTCGTTTAACTCATATTCTGTTGTCAGATTTTCTGTGTCCTCCCCCTTGGCATGCAGGGTACTGATTTGTTGCGCGGTAACAATATTCGTTTTTTTCCTGTCACCTTTCACCATCGATATATCTGTTATTACATCTCCTTTATCAAAGAGCTTCTTCGTTTCAAAATGATTAAACGCATAATCAAGCATGGAAGAAACTGCAGCATTCCTCGTCTTTGAGTTGTCAAAGCCTAATACCACTGCAATAACCCGCATATCATTATTTTTCGCAGTTGCTGTTAAACAATATTTTGCTTCACTTGTATATCCCGTTTTTAATCCATCTACGCCTGGATAAAATCTTACTAATTTATTCGTGTTTACTAACCAAAATTCTTTATCTGTACCTTTTCTTAAATAGTCTTCATAAATGGAAGTATACTCCGTTACTTCTTCATGTTTTAATAGTTCACGGGCCATCATAGCCATATCATAAGCAGTACTATAGTGGTTTTCGGCCGGCAGTCCAGTCGTATTTTGGAAGTTTGTATTTTCAAGTCCCAACTCTTTCGCTTTTTCATTCATTTCTTTTACAAAGGCTTCCTCACTACCTGAAAGACGTTCTGCTAGAGCAACACTAGCATCGTTAGCAGAAGCAATGGCAATCCCCTTCAATAAATCTCCGACCATCATTTCTTCGCCCGCTTCCAAGAAAATTTGTGAACCACCCATAGATGAAGCATTTTCACTCACGCGGATTTTCTCATCTAATGACAAGCTGCCATCATCAATAGCCTCCATGATCAATAGGAGGGTCATAACCTTAGTCATGCTTGCTGGCGGCAATTTTTCATGTGGATCTTTATCAAATAATATGGTTCCGGTATCCTGTTCAATTAAAATAGCCGATTTTGCCTCTTCTGCAAGATTCGGTTGATTATTCTCTTCCGACGCTGCGCTGACCTCTAGTAAAGGAGCAAAACTAGTAAATAGTAAAAAACAGATCCCCATAACTATCCTGCTTTTATTCATAGATTTACCTCCAAAAATGTAGTATAGAAATATGATATCCAAAAGAGGTTTTTTTATACGATTCTGTTGTCCGTCACAATAAAAAAACCCTTATTCATATAAATGAATAAGGGTTAAATTGAATCAGCCATCAATTAACTCATAGATTAACTTTGGTGGTTCCACTTTATTTTCATCAACTTTAATACTTTGGTAAATATTTTCTTTAATAGCGTCCAAATCTTCACTATTCGAATGGATAGTTAATAAGGTCTCGCCTTTTTCCACAAAGTCCCCGACTTTTTTATTCAAAACGAGCCCAACTGCCAAGTCTATCTCTGATTCTTTAGTCTGTCTTCCTGCTCCAAGCATCATTGCCGCAGTACCAAGTTCATTAGCTGTTATTTTTGATACGTATCCCGATGACTTGGATGGTAAATCAACTTGAAGTGCCGCTTTTGGCAGAAGATCAGAATTGTGGACAACCGACGAATCTCCGCCCTGAGACTTAAGGAAGGTTTCAAAAACAGATATTGCTTTTCCATTCTTGAGGTTGTCGGATAAAATTTGTCTTGCTTCATCCAGCGTATCCGTCCTTTTCGCAGCTACAAGCATTTGACTTCCTAACACTAAGCAAAGTTCAGTCAAATCTTTTGGTCCTGCGCCTTTCAACGTGTCAATTGCTTCTTTAACCTCAAGCGCATTACCGATTGCAAATCCTAGCGGTTGGCTCATATCGGAGATAACTGCTTTCGTATTCCTATTTAACTGGTTGCCAATCTTTACCATTGATTTTGCAAGTGCACGAGCATCATCCAACTCTTTCATAAAAGCACCAGCTCCTGTCTTAACATCTAAAACAATCGCATCGGAGCCTGCTGCAATTTTTTTACTCATGATGGAACTTGCAATAAGTGGGATAGCATTTACAGTTGCTGTTACATCCCTTAAACTGTAGAGCTTCTTATCAGCTGGTGTAATATTACCAGATTGCCCAATTACCGCTACTTTATTTTTATTTACAAGCTCAACAAACTCTTCTGTCGACAGTTCAACATGGAAACCTGGTACACTTTCCAGCTTGTCAATGGTCCCTCCTGTATGTCCCAGACCTCGTCCACTCATTTTGGCTAGTGGAACACCAGCTGAAGCAACTAAAGGGGCAAGGATTAATGTAGTTGTATCCCCCACTCCTCCTGTAGAATGCTTATCGACTTTTATTCCTTCAATTTTGGATAAATCAATGGTATCACCTGAATGGACCATTGCCATTGTAAGATTTGAAAGTTCCTTTTCCGTCATGCCTTGAAAATAAATTGCCATGAGTAAGGCACTTACTTGATAATCTGGAATATCACCATTCGTATATCCTGAAACAACAAAGTGAATTTCTTCTTCTGTTAATGCTTCTCCATCCCGCTTCTTTTCTATTAGACTATACATGTTCATTTGAATCACCCTTTTTCATGAATGTTTATAGTTGAGACGATTTCTTTAACTAAAGCTAAAAAGTTTGAACGAACCTTATCCGTCGTTTCAATTACTTCTTCATGCGAAAGCGGTTGATCCAGTATTCCTGCAGCCATGTTGGATATACAGGATATCCCTAAAACCTTCATACCTACATGATTTGCCACAATTACTTCGGGAACTGTTGACATGCCAACCGCATCACCACCTAACAGGCGAAGCATTTTTATTTCTGCAGGTGTTTCATAAGATGGACCTGTATTTCCAACATAAACACCTTTTCGGTAGGTTATTCCGTTATCATTGGCACATTTTTCTGCCATGCTAATCAGGGAAGGATCATAAGCATTAGACATATCAGGGAAACGCACGCCTTGTGATTCATCATTTTTTCCAATTAACGGATTTGTGCCCATATTATTAATATGATCGGTTATGAACATTAGGTCTCCCGCGTGATAGTTTTCATTTATTCCACCAGCTGCATTGGTTACAATTAAATGAGATACACCAAGCTTCCTCATTACCCGAACAGGAAAAGTAACCTCTTCCATTGAATACCCCTCATAAAAATGGAAACGGCCTTGCATCGCAATTACTTGCTTTTCTCTTAATCGACCAATAACTAATTGGCCCGCATGTCCCGAAACGGTGGACACAGGAAAATGCGGAATCTCTTCATATGGTATAGTAGTGGCTTCCGTAATTTCATCCGCCAATACACCCAAACCTGAACCTAGAATTAAACCAATTGTAGGTGTGCTGTTTAATTTATTTTTGATATATGTTGTAGCTTCCAAAATTTTATCATTGACCATCTAAGTTATCTCCTTTTAACATCATCTAAAAAACTTGTTCCATGTGAAGGTAACGGAACAGAAAAATTGTCAGCAATCGTTGCACCGACATCTGCAAAAGTTTCCCTTATTGGTAGTTCTTTTCCTTGGTCCATACCTGTATGATAAACAAGCAATGGAACATATTCTCTAGTATGATCTGTTCCTGGATGGGTTGGATCATTGCCGTGATCAGCCGTGATAATCAATAAATCATTGTCTTGCAGTTTATTAAGTACTTCCGGTAACCGATCGTCAAAGGCTTCCAATGCATCCCCATACCCTTGCGGATCTCTTCGATGTCCATATTTGGCGTCAAAGTCGACTAAATTCAAAAAGCTTAAGCCTGTAAAATCTTTATCCATCGATTCCACTATTTTTGTCATCCCGTCTTCGTTATCCACCGTACGGATTGCCTCGGTTATACCTTCACCATCATAAATATCAGAAATTTTGCCCAAGGCAATTACATCTAAATTATGGTCTTTTAATTCATTCATTACTGTCCTTCCAAAAGGTTTTAATGCGTAGTCGTGACGATTGGCAGTTCGTGTAAAGTTTCCTGCAGTACCAATAAACGGTCTCGCAATGACTCTACCTACCATGAATTCTTCTCTCAATGTCAGTTCTCTTGCAATTTCACAAATCCGATATTGCTCTTCAATCGGAATGATTTCCTCATGACAGGCAATTTGTAATACAGAATCAGCAGATGTATAGACAATGAGAGCCCCAGTTTCCATATGTTCTGGTCCCAATTCATCAATAATTGCAGTCCCAGATGCTGGTTTATTTCCAATAACTTTTCTTCCTGTCCGTTCTTCCAACTCTTTGATCAGTGCATCAGGAAAGCCGTTAGGAAAAGTTTGAAACGGCTGTTGTACATGTAAGCCCATCAGCTCCCAATGACCTGTCATTGTATCTTTTCCAACCGATGCTTCTTGCATTTTTGTGTAGTATGCTTGGGGTTTTTCAGCTTTTTCAATCCCCTTAATTTCTTTAATGTTTGAGAGTCCAAGCTTACCCATTACCGGCATATCCAGTCCGTCCATAAATTTGGCGATATGCCCGAGGGTATCCGCACCTGCATCATTATAAGCCCTCGCATCAGGTGCTTCGCCTATCCCAACTGAATCCATTACTATAAGAAATATGCGTTTAAAAGTCATCTCTTCATTAGCCTCCTTGTCTTACTTATGCTCTTGGATGATATGCTTTATACATATCCTTTAATCTTGTTTTTGTAACGTGAGTATAGATTTGAGTTGTCGAAATATCTTCATGGCCTAGCATTTCTTGAACTATTCTTAAATCTGCTCCGTTTTCTAATAGATGGGTGGCGAAAGAATGGCGTAACGTATGAGGTGTAATATTCTTTCTTATTTCTGCCTCAAGCGCTCTTTTCTTTAATATCTTCCAGAAGCCCTGTCGTGATAAAGGTCTTCCATGCTGGTTAACAAATAATGTTTTGGTCGATTGGCCTTTAACTAGATGAGGTCTACCAAATTCCAAATAGTCCTCCAAAGCCTTTTTTGCGGTATCTCCCAAAGGAACAATTCTTTCCTTGGATCCTTTTCCAAAGCATTGAACAAATCCCATCATTAAATGTAAATCATTCGTCTTTAGACTAATCATTTCCGTAACCCTGAGTCCGGTAGCGTAGAGCAGTTCTAACATAGCTTTTGTCCGTAAGCCTAACGGAGTATGATCATTTATTTCCAACAGTTTATCAATGTCTTCCTGGGAAAGGATATCAGGAAGCGTACGATCCTTCTTCGGCTTTTCAACATGTAGACTTGCATCTTGCTTTACAATTTGTTCTCTGACTAAGAATTGATGGAAAGAACGAATCGATGAGATATGGCGAGATATAGTAGCAGACGATTTCCCATTATCCTTTAAGTGATATAAGAATTGAAGAATATCATTTCGAGATACATCATTCCAAGATATTTTTTGTAATTCTTTGGTTATGTATGCTATATAATTTGTTAAATCGCGTCGGTAGGAAGTTAGTGTATTGACAGCCAGACCTCTCTCCACTTGCAAAAAATGCAGAAAGTCCTCTAATTCATTTTTTAGCATGATCCCATCTCCCTATTAAAAATAACACGCTCAAAGTCCATGTGGAAAGATATAATATTTCTCACTAATTCTACTGTACCCTCTTTACGATTCTTTGTAAATTATGTAATAAAAAAGATTACAGTTGTTGTAAAAGTTAAATTTAAATCATTCAGACATTCTCTTCTAGTAGACCGCAGACCCTAAACACCTTCGCTTTCCGCGAGAGATATTTGGACTGCGGACTTTCATTAGAACCACAAAAATCTAAACTTAGTTAAGCAGCAGTCTATGTATATTATCAAAATAAAAAACAACCTTATCCAATGGATTAGGCTGTTATACGTTTTATTGGGTTGCTTTTACTACTGCTCCTTGGCATTGTCTACAGATACCATGGAAAGTCAGACGATGATCTTTCACTTCAAAGCCGAAGTCTTTTTCCACTATTTTTTCAACATCTTCCAACAAATCATTAACGATTTCTTCAACAGAACCACATTCAATACAAACTAAGTGGTGATGAAAATGTTTGGCACCTTCCTTACGAAGATCGTAACGAGAAACACCATCTCCAAAGTTTATTTTATCGACAATCTTCAACTCGGATAATAATTCTAATGTCCGATATACAGTTGCTAAACCAATTTCAGGAGATTTTTCTTTAACTAATAAATAGACATCTTCTGCGCTCAAATGGTCTTCTTCTCTTTCCAATAGTACTCGAACAGTAGCTTCTCGTTGAGGTGTCAGCTTATAATTTTGTGCGTGGAGTTGTTTTTTTATTTGTTCAATCCGGTGTTCCAATACTCGTTCGCCTCCCTCATATCCCAACTTTATTATATGCACCATTCTACAAGGTGTCAAAGTATAAATTACAATTTTATATTAATAATAATTATAAATTAATGTTTATTATAAGTAAAATGATTTAATCAGGAGTTCCATTGCACCGCTAGAAATGTATGCTTCAATGAAAGAAGCTGTACTTGACATAATTAAAAGAAATGAGAATATGACAATATAATTGACAAAGGGTTGCCATAGTGAATCAACATTTCTACGAGAAAATATCTTTCTCAAACTAATTATCGCAAAAATCATCGACAGTGTACCCGCAACAAGGTAAACAGGAATGATGATGAAATTATGAGGTGCAATCGTTAATGAGGCAAAGAGCAAACCCTCTGTTCCAAGTTGATTGACGATAAAACCGACAGAGAAGCCCACGACCAAGCCTTTAACGAAAAGTAATACCCAAACCAACGGTAAGCCAATGACTGAAAGACCTAGTAGAAATAATAGAGCTAAGTACTTTAAATGATAGAAAAAGCTCGCCTTCCAAAGAGTAAAGTGATCAAAACCTTGTTCATTAATTGTAAAATTAAAAAAACGTTCCAAATAAAAAAACAAGTCCTGTTTCTGGGCAAAATTCATACTATTTACGATGATTGCACCAAATATAATGCCTGATAGCAATAATACACTCATAAATAGATAGATGATTGCGTGTGATTTAATATGGAAAGCGATTCTCATTCTCAATTCATGCATGTGGATCCTCCTTCAGCAAATTTCTATAAACATTCTATGAAGGAGTATATTAAAATAGAACAGGGTGCTAGATTCACTTTACCAATAGAAAAAACAGAAAGAGCTTCATCTTATTTCAGCTCTTTTCTGTTGCTTACCACTTTTCCGTATTTCCCACCACCGCCGGGGGATATCACTAGTCTTCCTTCCCGATTATCAATAATAGCATCGACCAACTTTTGTGGCACTACTTTTTTTAATTCTTTAGATTCAACTTGATGGATAATATCCATTTCTGTTCCAAAGATATCCAATAATTTTCTATAGGTTTTCGGCCCCAATGTTGGAATGTATTCAAGAGGAATTTGATGGATATAAGGGGGACGTTTCGGTAAAATATGACCTCCTGATAACTCTTGAATCCTATCCTTCACCCCATTAATTCTTTTTAAGGAACCACAATATGCACAAGGTTGAGTCTTTGATGCTTCGTTTAGACAGTCTTTACACACAGTGTGATAATATTTACCAAGTCGGGGATTCATTCCAAAGTTTCGATTAATTCCCCTGCCATCAACTTGGTGGATAGCCCATAAAAATTCCTTAAATGTCGATTCTTCCATTCTAATTTCCTGATACTCTCTCCCAATTTTGCCTAAAGAATGGGCATCGGAATTAGTCAAAAACGTGTATCCACTCAATTCATCAATTCCATTCACCATAAAAGTATCAGAACTTAATCCCAGTTCAACTCCATCAATCAAGGAAGCATCCAACACTTCTTCCAACGATCGTTCTACGCCCTTACCGTATAAGCTTTTAAATGGGGTGAATATATGGGCAGGTATGAAAATCCCTGAAAGCTCCTTTACTTTATACTGCAATGCTTTCACTGATCCGTAATATCTCTGGGAACTGAGATTGATATTACTCATCTTATTCTTGAGCCATTGTGTAAACGAACCAATTGCAGCTAATGTCGGAAAAAAGCAAAGTACATGGATGGGGCCCTTACAATTTTCATCATAGACTTCTATTTCAGAACCCATAATCAGGGTGACTGTCTCAAAGCGGATTCCCCCATCTATCAATTCCTCAGCTAGCCCTTCATTAAGAAGTCCTCTGATTTCAGCCTGGACAGCTGGGACGTGGCAGTCAATTACCCCAACCATATCCATCCCTTTATTCTGACTAGCTTCAATAAGAATATTAGTAAGCGTCAAGCTTTTTGCCCCAGTTATTTTAACTGCTTTACCGTTATGATCTCTACCGATATGGATATGCATATCAGCAAAATATTTCTTCAGTTTCATCACTACCTCCAAAGTGAGTGCAGATAAAGAATTGCATAATTAGTTTTTGCATCATGTATTTTTTCCTCTTCTACATATTGTTTCGCTTCATCGAGGGTTAATTCAATTATTTCTATAAATTCATCATCATCACCAGCAGGAGGTGTGTCAAGCTTCTCTAATGTATCCGTCACATAGAGATATACAAGTTCGTCTGCGAAGCCTGGTGATGTGTAAAAGGATGTGACGAATGATAATTCTTTTGTCGTGTAACCGGTCTCTTCTTCTAATTCACGGATAGCTGCTGCCAGAGGTTGCTCATTATTATTCAGCTTTCCTGCTGGAATCTCTACCAATGTCTTTTCCAATGGTTTGCGATACTGTTCAACTAAAACAATCTTTCCATCTTCTGTTATCGGGATCACTGCTACCGCACCAGGATGTTTTACAATTTCACGTTTAGATTTCTCTCCATTCGGCAAGAGGACATCGTCAACTTGGAGATCAATAATCTTTCCTTCAAAAATTTTCTCTGTATGAATCGTTTTCTCTTCAAACTTCTTCATGATAATCTCCTTTATTACCTATTTTGTTTTCAGTTTAGCATATTTCGATTTTGCCTGCCTTAGTTTGCGGTTGGCTTCCATTAAGATTCTTCCCTATAATAGAGGTACCTTAACAAATAAGAAAGGTGATATGATGGAGAAACAACAATTAGGAAAATCAGACATATATATATCAAGACTGACATTGGGTTGTATGTCGCTTGGAACGGACAGAAAGCATGCGAAAGAAATTATCGATACTGCGCTTGATCGGGGAATCAATCATTTGGATACAGCCGACTTATATGACTTCGGTTTAAACGAAGAAATAATTGGGGAAGCAATTAAAGACAAGCGTAAAGATATCATATTAACGACTAAAGCCGGGAACCATTTCTCCAAGGAATCAAAAAATTGGTTTTGGGACCCTTCTAAAGAATATATAACAGAGGCGGTAAAGAACAGCTTAAAGCGTCTTAAGACGGATTATATCGATTTCTTCATGCTGCATGGCGGCACGATCAATGATCCAATGGATGATACAATTGAGGCAATGGAAGAACTGAAGCAAGCTGGTTGGATCAGGGCCTATGGAATTTCATCTATCCGACCAAACGTAATTCAGAAGTACATCGAAAAGTCCTCTATCGATGGGGTGATGATGCAGTATAGTTTACTCGATAGACGCCCAGAAGAAGAGATTCTCGAAAAATTAATAGCTCATAATATCAGTGTCATTACAAGAGGTTCATTAGCTAAAGGATTACTTAGTGTAAATTATAAAGAAAACTTCATCAAGAAAGGCGAAGAAGGATTCTTGGACTATACCGGACCTGAACTAATGAATACACTAGAGAACATTGCAGAAGCATCTGAAGGGATACCTTTGAATGAAATTGCAATAAAATATGTCATCAAACATCCGGCAACGACAAGTGTGACGATTGGCGCAAGCAAAAGAGAGCAAGTTCTTGAAAATACACGTCCAGACTTTACCAATGGACTTCCTGACACTGTGTATGAAAAATTAAAACAGATTACAAAATCAAATGTATATAAAGAACATCGTTCCTGAAAACTTAACAACGTCATCCTACGTTGACATGATTAAAGATGAAATAAAGTATGGGAGGATTGATTCGTATAAAGACGAAAATTATCGCCCACCGTGGAGCAAGTAAATATGCGCCTGAAAATACGATGCCTGCTTTTGAGCTGGCTTATCAAATGAACGCTGATGGAATCGAAACGGATATCCAGTTAACAAAAGATGGCGTACCCATTCTAATCCATGATGAAGAATTAGGACGGACAACTAATGGATTTGGCTTTGTTAAAGACTATGAACTTTACGAATTACAAAAACTTGACGCCGGTATGTATTTCTCAAAGAAATTTATAGGCACACGTATCCTTACCCTCGATGAATTTCTACAGTGGGCAAAAGGTAAGCCGTTATACTTAAATTTAGAACTTAAAAATAATAAGATAGATTACGAGGACATAGAAATTAAAGTTCTCGATGCAATCTACAAATACAAACTAAAAGATCGAACAACCATTTCCAGCTTTAATGCCGCTAGTATCCAGCGGTTGCGCCGACTCGATAAGAGCATCGATATAGCGCTCTTGCGTTCAAGATCACATGGTAACCTAGCACATTATGCAAAGGGACTTGGAGCCAGTTCATTACACATTAGATATAATCTATTAAATAAAGCATTGGTTAAATCAAGTGAAGTATTAAATCTCCCAATTCGCGTATATACGGTGAATCGCAGCATTAATATTTGGAAATGCTTAAAACTAAATATCGACGGTATTATAACAGATATGCCTGATAAAGCAATCAGAATACGAAATACAAGGAAATAATTTAGAGCACTAAAGATATTTTTGGAGGAAATCGGATGGAAATAACATTTCTTGGTACAGGCGCTGGCGTTCCTTCTAAAGGACGAAATGTATCAGCTATTGCTCTCCACTTATTGCAGGAAGAGAACCATATTTGGTTGTTTGATTGCGGAGAAGCCACCCAACATCAAATTTTACACACAACAATTAAACCTAGGAAAATCAATAAAATATTCATCACTCATTTGCACGGAGACCATATATTCGGACTGCCTGGGCTATTGAGCAGCCGATCTTTCCAAGGCGGTGAAGATACAGTAACCGTTTATGGACCTGAAGGAATAAAGGAATTTATCAAAACGGCACTTCATGTTAGTAAATCACATCTGAACTATCCCATCTCAATTGTGGAAATAAAAGATGGCACCATCATTGATGAGGATAACTTCACTATTTATGTAAAAGAATTAGAGCATGGTATACCAAGTTTCGGTTTTCGGATCGTAGAGAAAGATGCGCCTGGTGAATTACTCGTTGAAAAACTGAAGGCTCAAGGTATCCCATCCGGTCCATTATATGGTGAAATAAAGAAAAATGAACAAGTTCACACGAAAGAATTCGGTACGTTATATCGTGAGAATTTTATCGGTCCAGATAAAAAAGGGAAAATTATCACAATCCTTGGTGATACAAGATATAATCAAAACTTTACAACCTTTATAGAGAATTCGGATTTGCTTATCCATGAAGCAACATTCAATGCTGAGCAAAAGGATTTAGCATATCGGTATTTTCATAGCACTATTGAACAAGCAGCTATGTTGGCAAAAGAGGGTAACGTAAAACACCTGATCATTACACATATATCTTCCCGCTACCTAGAACAAGATCATGATGACCTTTTAAAAGAAGCTAGAAATATTTTCCCAAATACTGACCTTGCGATGGATTTTTACCATTTCAAAATATGAACGTGCCAATCTAGCAAGGTAATCGTTGACTTTAGGAGAGAGAAAAATGAACAACATAAAAGAAATCGTCGAAAACCAGCGGACCTTCTTTATTCGTGGAAATACGATAGATTACGAATACCGCAGAGAGAACCTAAAAAAACTCAAAGCAATGTTGAAGGAAAATGAATCAGAAATTTATTTTGCATTAAAACAAGATCTAAACAAATCCAAACATGAAGCGTTTCTAACTGAACTAGGATTCTTATATTCAGAAATTGATTTTACATTAAAAAATTTAAAAGAATGGATGGCACCAGTGAAGATGCCTTCCCCCCTATCTCACAAAGGATCTAAATCATATATTGTAAAAGAGCCTTACGGAGTCGTGCTTGTAATCTCTCCATGGAATTACCCTTTACAATTAGCTCTTGCACCTGCAATCAGCGCTTTGGCTGCTGGTAATTGCGTAATCATCAAACCTTCTGAACATGCCAAGCATACTTCACAGCTGCTGTCGTCATTGATTCAATCCACTTTTGACCGCTCATTGTTCAGCGTCATGGAAGGAGATATAGAAACAACGCAAAACTTACTTAAAGAAAGATTTGATTATATATTCTTTACTGGAAGTACAAATGTAGGAAAAGAAATTATGAAAGCAGCGAGTGAACACCTCACCCCTGTCACTTTGGAGTTAGGTGGAAAGAGTCCGGCAATCATCGATGCAGATGCCAATATTAACTTAGCAGCAAAAAGAATTGCTTGGGCAAAATTCACCAATGCTGGACAAACTTGTGTAGCACCTGACTATATTTATCTGCATGAAGATGTGAAATTTAAATTCACGAAGGCTCTAGTAAAACATATTAAAGCTCTTTATGGTAAACATCCACTTTATAATGAGGAATATACGAAGATAATAAATAATAAACATTTTGAAAGATTAGTGCAGCTGCTTGATCAGGGATCAATCATTCATGGAGGAAATTACAACTCTGAAACTCG
The DNA here is from genome assembly GCF_042678205.1 of Oceanobacillus luteolus. Taxonomy (NCBI): domain Bacteria; kingdom Bacillati; phylum Bacillota; class Bacilli; order Caryophanales; family Bacillaceae; genus Oceanobacillus; species Oceanobacillus luteolus. Next base: position 72,725 of record NZ_JBHUDE010000166.1, on the reverse strand, counting down.
CTTAATTGAGCCTACATTAATAGAAAAGGTAACGTGGGATGATCCAATTATGCAAGAAGAGATTTTCGGTCCCCTCCTCCCTATTCTTACCTTTAAAAATATTGAAGACGCATTATACGTAATTAAACGCCAAGAAAAGCCCCTTGCATTATATTACTTTGGAGAAAATGAAAAGATTCAACAGCAAGTTATAGAATTCATCTCGTTTGGCGGAGGAGCGATAAATGACGCTCTGTTTCATTTAGCAAATCCACATCTCCCATTTGGTGGTGTTGGGAACAGTGGTATGGGTGCTTATCATGGCCAATATGGTTTTGACACATTCACCCATAAGAAAGGTATTTTAAAACAAACCACGAAATTCGATATGCCTTTCCGTTATCCCGGAAGTAAATTCAACACATCGGTCGTTAAAAGGATTATGAAATAACCTATCAATTATTTTCGAATTTTAAAATTATGACAGTAATAATTCTCCTGGGAGTCTGCAGCACGTATTTACTGCATGCATATTTTAGATACCTAATACAAATACAATTAGAAAATCCCATACCTAGACATTTATAAAATGCATTTAGGAATGGGATTTATTTTGTGTAGTCGTCAAGGAAATCTTTTTGAAAACTTGTCTTAAATTGGTTTAGCTCTTTATTATCGTTTTTTTGCAAGGCTTTAAACGCATTACTACCAAATTTCTCTGAGAGTTGATTGATGGTTTGCTTTAATTTCTCCTTTTTCTCAACTTCTGCATAGGTAAATAAATCAAGCTGCTCTCCTACATTACGCTTCTCTTCAATATGTTGTACGGTAACACCAAGCAAGCGGATTGGTTCTTCATTCCAATGATGCTGAAACAACTCTGTTGCAATTAAAACCAAATCATCTTTAGCATCAATATAATTATCTAGTTTTCTACTTCGAGTAATCGTTTTTCGATCGTGGTAGCGAATCATGATTTGAACACTTTTACCGACAACTTCTTTTCGTTGCATTCGAACAATCACTTTTTCAGCTAATTGATCGATTAACTGTTTAATTGCAGTGACATCTGTCGTATCCTGTGGCAATGTTTGTGAGTTGCCGATACTTTTAAATTCAAAAATTGCATCTGGATCTACTTCACGATCGTCTACACCGTTTGCTCGGTTTTTTAATCGTTCACCATTAATCCCCAACAGTTGTTTCAGTTGATAGACATCAGCTTTTGCTAAATCTCCAATCGTATGGATATGAATAGACTTTAACTTTTCAGCAGTCTTTTCACCGACTCCATACATTTCATCAATAGCAAGCGGCCATAATGTCATCGGTAATTCTCGTTTGCGCATAATCGTAATGCCAAGTGGTTTTTTTCTATCTGATCCCATTTTAGCAAGAAACTTATTCGGAGCTATCCCTATACTACAGGGTAAATCAAGCTCATCCAGAATACGTTTTTGCAGGTTTTGGGCAATTTCAATCGGTGTGCCTTGATCATGAACATCTGTCACATCGATATACCCTTCATCAATGGATACAGGCTGTACAAGATGAGTAATTTCGGACATCATTTTGAAAATTTCCCGTGAAGCAGCTCGATAACGTTCAAAATTTGGTTTCAAGACAATTAATTCTGGACAAAGCTTTTTTGCTTCCCAAACATTCATAGTCGTGCGCACACCTTTTGCCCGCGCCTCATAGCTGCTCGTTACGATGACTCCTTTACGTTCTTCAGGGTTACCCGCAATGGCAATGGGCTTCCCTTTCAAATCCGGGTTAAAGGCCATCTCAACAGAGGCATAAAAGCTATTCATGTCTATATGAAAAATTATTCTTCTTTTGGTGGGTCGCTTCAATTTAGACATGTTAAACATCCTTTATAGATTCTTTCTTATATTATATCATAGAAAAAGCACCTTATAAGCCAGACTAAATGACTTATAAGGTGCTTGTATGTTAATTTGTCGATTCTTTTACAATTGCAGTGATCAATTCAGTGATTTTCACTAAGTCATGAATTGCAATTCTTTCGTCAGTGGTATGGATTTCCTCATAACCTACCGCTAGGTTTACAGTCGGAATACCAAAACCAGCGATTATGTTAGCGTCACTGCCCCCACCACTCTTAAGCAGCTTACTTTCTCTTCCAATCGCTTTTGCTGCTCTTCTAGCAACTTCTACTACTTGATCTCCACTCTTTTGTTTATATCCGGGATACATCAGTTTAATTTCCACTCTTGCTTCTCCGCCAAGCTCTTCAGCTGTTTTCTCAAAAGCCTCTTTCATGGCAGCTGTCTGTTTGTCTAATTTTTCCCGGCTCAATGAACGTGCTTCTGCAAGAATTTCCACATGATCTGCTACAATATTGGTTTGCTTCCCACCTTCAAACCTTCCAATATTCGCAGTTGTCTCTTCATCGATACGACCTAGATTCATCTTCGAGATAGCTTTTGCTGCAAGAGTGATTGCAGATACTCCCTTCTCCGGCTCCACACCTGCATGGGCGGTTTTTCCAATAATCGTTGCAAAAATCTTTGCTTGGTTTGGAGCTGCGACGATAATATCACCAACTTCACCGTTGCTATCAATAGCATAACCATAGGAAGCTTTTATTAAAGAAGGGTCCAATGCCTTTGCACCAACCAAACCTGATTCTTCACCAACGGTTATTATAAATTGAATATCACCGTGAGGAATCTCCTCTTCTTTTAGTAATCGAATCATTTCTAAAATAGCCGCTAATCCAGCCTTATCATCAGCACCTAAAATTGTTGTGCCATCAGACTTGATATATCCGTCTTCTATAACCGGTTTTATATTTTTTCCCGGGACAACAGTATCCATGTGAGATGTAAAATAAATCGGCTCAACATTTGGTAATGTCCCTCTTAATGTACAAATTAAATTCCCTGCACCATGGCCTGTTTTTTCGATACTATCATCTTCGATCACTTCGACGCCTAGTGCACTAAATTTCTGTTTTAAGACACGAGCAATCTCTTCCTCATGCTTTGTTTCTGAATCAACTTGTACTAGTTCTAAAAATTCCTCTACTAATCTGTCTTCATTTACTGTAATCATGATATAGCCTCCACTACTTTACCGTCCTTAAAGCGGAATATTCCCATGCTTTTTATGTGGACGTTCTTCCTGTTTATTTCGAAGCATCTCTAATGCTTGAATGAGCTTGATCCTTGTTTCCCTTGGATCGATCACATCATCTACCATACCTAATCCCGCAGCGACATATGGGTTGGCAAACTTCTCCCGGTAGTCATTTATCTTTTCTTGGCGCAACTTTTCAGGATGATCACTCTCGGCGATTTCTTTAGCATATATAATATTGACCGCTCCCTCTGGTCCCATTACAGCAATTTCAGCATTTGGCCAAGCATAGACTAAATCTGCCCCGATTGATTTACTGTTTAAAGCTACGTATGCTCCACCATAACCTTTTCTAGTTATAACTGTTATTTTCGGTACGGTTGCCTCTGAATATGCATAAAGTATTTTCGCTCCATGACGAATGATTCCACCGTGTTCTTGTTTTACACCAGGGAAAAATCCTGTCACATCTTCGAAAGTTATAATCGGTATATTAAAACAGTCGCAGAACCGAATGAATCTTGCTGCTTTGTCACTTGAATCAATATCAAGTCCTCCCGCCATATACTTAGGCTGGTTACAAACAAGTCCCACCGATTCTCCTTTGATTCGAGCAAAGCCAACGACGATATTTTTTGCGAAATCTGGATGAATCTCAAAGAAACTATCCTCATCGACTACATCTTCAATAACACTCTTTACATCATATGGCCTAACGGAATCAAAAGGAATTAAGTCTGTTAAATCTGGACGTAATTCTTCCTCGATTCCTTTTGTTTCATAAGATGAAGGCTTTGCCTTACTTTCAAAGTTAGGTGGAATATAAGACAACAATTTCTTAACAGCATCTAAAGCTTCTTCCTCTGTCGCTGCCTTCAAATGTGCATTTCCACTCTTTGAATTATGAATGTACGCTCCACCTAAGTCTTCTGAAGTGATTTTCTCCCCCGTTACAGCTTCGATTACTTTTGGTCCAGTTATGAACATTTGAGAAGTTTCTTCAACCATGATGACAAAGTCAGTAATAGCTGGTGAGTAAACTGCTCCTCCCGCACTAGGCCCCATAATGACAGAGATTTGTGGGATGACACCAGAATAAATGGAATTCCGATAGAAAACGTGACCGTATCCATCCAAGGAGGATACGCCTTCTTGAATACGTGCTCCTCCTGAATCATTTAGTCCAATAAAAGGTACCTTTGATTTTGCTGCGAGATCCATAACCGCTGCTATTTTTTTACCGTGCATCGCTCCAAGTGCTCCTCCGAACACGGTAAAATCTTGGGCAAACAAATAGACAGGACTGCCATTAATTGTAGCATAGCCCGTAACGACTCCCTCACCTTTTCCACCGGAGGTGCCGTTCATGCTGAAATCTGCAGTCTGTGTCTCGATGAATGGGTTCAGTTCTACAAAGCTGCCTTCGTCTACTAAATAGTCAATTCGCTCCCTTGCAGTCATTTTACCCTTGGCATGCTGCTTGGCTATTCTTTCATCCCCGCCGCCTAACTCCACTTGTCTTCGTTTATCATATAGCTCATTTATTTTATCATAGATGTCCATTATTCTTCACTTCCCTTAGCCTGCTGGCACAATTCGACTAACACGCCATGGGTTGATTTAGGATGAATGAATGCAATCTCACTTTGATGCGCACCTGATTTTGGTTCTTCGTTGATTAATTTGACCCCTTTATGTTTAAGTTGGGTGATTCTAGCATGTATGTCATCTACTTCAAAAGCAATATGATGGATACCTTCCCCTTTTTTATCTAAAAAACCTTGAATAGGAGAGCTTTCATGAAGGGCTTCCAACAATTCAATGCGAGTTTCGCCGACTTTTAAGAAAGCAATCTTAACACCTTCCGATTCAACCTCTTCAATTGATTCGACTACGAGACCTAGACCATCTGTGTAAAATGGTAATGCATCTTCAATTTTATGGACGGCGATTCCAATATGAGCAATTTTCTTTGGTGGTGTTGCCAATTCATCCGGCCGTAACAAGGCTTTAATGTATCTTGCCATTTCCTCTGTTGAAGAGCCACTCGTAAAAATTCTTTTAATTCCCTTCTCCAGCAAGAACGGGATATCTTCATTCGGGATGACTCCTCCTGCAATGACTGGGATATCCCCAGCATTACGTTTCTCCAGTTCTTCAATCACTTTAGGAAAAAGCGTGTTGTGTGCACCAGATAGGGAAGATAGACCAATGATATCCACGTCTTCTTGAATTGCTGCTGTTGCAATTTGCACTGGTGACTGGCGTAACCCGGTATAAATTACTTCCATTCCATGGTCGCGCATCGCTTGAGCAATTACTAAGGCTCCACGATCGTGCCCATCCAGCCCAGGCTTGGCGATTAATATCCTTATTTTCTCCATCAATCTTTCCCCCTTAAGATCCTGTATACTCACCAAACTCTTTTCTAAGCACATTGCAAATCTCACCAATAGATGCATAGTTTCGCACGGCTTCTAAAATATATGGAATAAGATTTGCGTTCGGGTCTTTTGCCTGATTTCGTAATTCTTGCAGATGTCTATTTACTTCTGATTGGTTACGTTCACTACGCACTTGTTCTAAATTTTCGATTTGTTCCTTTCCAAGTGCTTCATCCACTTTTAATAGTTCTGGGTTAAGCTCTTCTTCAAGTTTGAACTTATTTAGACCTACAATAATTTCTTCTCCATTTTCAATTCGTTTCTGGGTCTCATAGGCATTTTGATGAATTTCACGTTGCATATATCCTTCTTCAATCGCTTGAACAGCTCCACCATACTCTTGGATTCGCTCAATATATTTCATCACTTGCTCTTCAATTTCATCAGTTAACGCCTCGACATAATATGAGCCACCAAGTGGGTCTACCGTGTCCGCTACACCACTTTCATGGGCAATGATTTGTTGTGTGCGGAGTGCAATCCTTGCTGAATCTTCCGTCGGTAACGCCAGCGCTTCATCTCGTGAATTTGTATGCAGACTTTGTGTACCTCCCAACACTGCAGCAAGAGCTTGCATTGTTACCCGCACAATATTATTATCAGGTTGCTGAGCGGTAAGTGTCGAGCCTCCAGTCTGTGTATGAAAACGGAGCTTCCAGCTTTTTGGATCTTTGGCGTTGTAACGCTCTTTCATAATCTTTGCCCAAATTCTTCTTGCTGCTCGGAACTTTGCAATTTCTTCAAAGAAGTTGTTATGTGCGTTAAAGAAAAAAGCTAATCGAGGAGCAAAGGAATCAACATCTAAACCTGACTCCATAGCAGCTTCTACATAAGCCATTCCATTAGCCAGTGTAAAAGCAACTTCCTGTACAGCATTAGATCCTGCCTCGCGAATATGGTAGCCAGATATACTGATCGTATTAAATTTAGGTAAGTTCTTCTGGCAATATTCAAATATATTTGTAATCAGTCGCATGGAAGGTTTTGGAGGGAAAATATAAGTGCCTCTCGCAATATACTCTTTTAGAATATCATTTTGAATGGTACCAGTTAATTTTTCCGAAGGTACTCCCTGCTTTTCCCCTACAGCTATATACATGCATAATAAAACAGCTGCCGGGGCGTTGATTGTCATGGATGTACTTACCTTATCGAGCGGAATTTCGTCTAACAATCTCTCCATATCCGCCAATGTATCAATTGCTACTCCAACCTTACCTACTTCCCCTTCACTCATCACATCATCAGAATCATAACCTATTTGAGTAGGAAGATCGAAAGCAACGGATAGACCTGTCTGCCCCTGGTCTAGTAAGTAACGAAAACGATTATTTGTTTCAGTTGCCGAACCAAATCCTGCATATTGACGCATCGTCCACAACCGACTGCGATACATTGTTGGTTGGATTCCACGTAAATAAGGAAACTCACCAGGAAATCCTAGTTCATAATTTTCTTCCTCCGTTCCGTATAATCTTTCTACCGGGATTGTTGAGGATGTGTGAAAGTTTTCTTTACGTTCAGGAAAGCGCTTTAATGTTTTTTCAACTTGAGCTTCCCACTTTGCTTTTTCATTTGCAGGCTTTTCCATAATTTCATTCCCCCTATATCCAACAATTGAGTGATAAACTTATTTCAAAGGGATTTCTACTTGTCCAATGTGTAAATTCACGTTAAAATACATACAGTAGCATTCTCGTTAAGGAGGTCCGTAAGATGTCGAAACAATCATATGCAAAAAGAAAGTCAAAACGTGAGCGCAGAACAAAGTTAATTATTTATATTATGATTGCACTAATGCTTTTATCAACTCTGACTGCCGGCCTAGCTTTCTTTATCTAATAACCTGTTCACTTAAATTCCTAATCAAGATATTGTGTCATCTAACTAAAACCAACTACATTTATGTAAGCAAAAAGGAGACTGACGAAATGATGTCAGTCTCTATTGGTGTGGTTTAAACTTCGTTGCAGTGTTCGTCATATAGCTTTTGAAGCTTATTGGTCACATCAATAGCATTATATCCTTCGATATCATGACGCTCTAACATCGTGACAATCTTTCCGTCCTTCATCAATGCAAAGGATGGAGACGATGGCGGAAATCCTTCAAAATATTCTCTTGCTCTCTCTGTTGCTTCCCGATCCTGACCAGCGAACACAGTCACTAAATGATCTGGGCGTTTATCATAATGTATGGAGTTAGCTGCTGCTGGACGAGCGATACCTCCAGCACATCCACATGTGGAATTAATCATAACTAAGGTTGTACCATCTCGCTTAAGAGCCTCATCAACCTCTTCAGGTGTTTTTAATTCCTCGTAGCCGGCTTCAGTTATATCTTTACGAGCGGCATCTACTATGTCATTCATAAATAGGTTGAAATCCATCGTTATCTCTCCCTTCTAGGATACTGATAAATAATTAAATTACATAAATCAGCTTATCAATTAATGTTGTTTATTTCAATTCAAACAACTCAGGCATCTTGCGCTATCTTCCTAATAAATAGAAGTAGTCTCTTCATTTGTTTGTTGAAGAATCTCTTTCAATCGGTTCAAGAACCTTCCGCAAATTAATCCATCCAAAATTCTATGATCTAAAGATAAACAAAGATTAACCATATCTCTTGCTGCAAACATATCATTGATGATAACCGGACGCTTCACTATTGATTCCACCTGTAATATCGCAGCTTGTGGGTGGTTGATGATCCCCATCGATTGGACAGAACCGAATGTACCGGTATTATTTAGAGTGAATGTACCTCCACTCATGTCCTCTGATGTTAATTTACCACTTCTCGCTTTAATAGCTAATTCATTAATCTCACGGGCAATTCCTTTTATCGATTTTTCGTCAGCATGTTTGATTACTGGAACAAATAATTCTTGTTCATTTGCTACAGCAATGGAAATATTGATGTCTTTACGCTGGATAATCTTATCCCCGGCCCATGTGCTATTAAGCTGCGGAAATTCTTTCAACGCTTGAGCGACCGCCTTTACGAAGAACGCAAAATAAGTCAGATTATAACCTTCTTGTGCTTTAAATTCTGTTTTTAGGGAGTTACGTAAGCGAACTAAATCAGTAACATCTACTTCTATAGTCATCCAAGCATGGGGAATTTCTGTGGTAGAAGTGACCATTTTCTGTGCAATAGCCTTCCGGACACCAGTTACAGGAATTTCAACATCTCCTGCTTTAGTTGTATTCTCATCACTCTTGATTGTTTGCTTCGGTTGCACTTGCTGTTGAGATGCTGATTCTTGTTCCCGAACCACTTGTTCTTCTTTCTGCGTTGGAATCTCGCCACTTGCAATTATTTTCTCGATATCTTTTCTTGTAATTCGGCCACCTCTTCCAGTTCCGTTGACAAGATTCAAATCGATATCATTTTCTTGCGCTAATCTTAATACCGCAGGTGAATATCTTTTTTTCATCGATTGATCTTCATCCGCTTCCTTTGTGTCTTCCGTCGTTTTACCATTAGGTTCATTACTGGTGCTCGAAGTGATTTCACTTTCGCCACCTTCGATTTCAATATGACAAATCACTTCTCCGACAGCTAGAGTTTCTCCTTCTTCAGCTGTCAATTCCTTGATGGTGCCTGAAAAGGAAGAGGGCACCTCAGCATTCACTTTATCTGTCATTACTTCGGCAATTGGATCGTATTTACTAATCTTGTCTCCAGGTTTAACGAGCCAAGTTGTAATCGTTCCCTCTGTTACACTTTCTCCAAGTTGGGGCATTGTAATTTTCTCTAAAGCCATTATTTTTTAACCTCCTTCTGCATTAAAATTCAGCTAAGTCACGACATGCCTTTTCGACTTTGTCAGGATTGATCATGAAGAATTTTTCCATTGGTGGAGAATATGGCATTGCAGGGACATCAGGTCCAGCAAGGCGCATAACGGGTGCGTCCAGATCGAACAGACAATTCTCAGCAATTATCGCTGCCACTTCTCCTATAATACTACCTTCTTTGTTATCTTCAGTTACAAGCAATACTTTACCCGTTTTCTTTGCTGCTTCAATAATTGCTTCTTGATCAAGCGGATAGACTGTACGAAGGTCAAGGATATGAGTATCGATTCCATCCTCCGCCAGCTTTTCAGCTGCTTGCAGTGCAAAGTGTACCCCTAAACCATAAGTAATGACCGTAATATCATCACCTTCTCTTTTCACATCAGCTTTTCCGATCGGTAGTACATAATCTTCGTCTGGAACTTCTCCCTTAATAAGTCTATAAGCACGTTTATGTTCGAAAAACAGTACAGGATCATTATCGCGAATTGCAGCTTTCAATAATCCTTTGACATCATAAGGGGTGGACGGCATAACAATTTTCAAACCAGGCTGATTGGCGAATACTGCTTCTACTGACTGTGAGTGGTATAAAGCGCCATGCACTCCTCCACCATAAGGTGCTCGGATTGTGATTGGAGCGTTCCAGTCATTATTGGATCTATACCGGATTTTTGCAGCTTCCGAGATAATTTGATTTACCGCCGGCATAATGAAATCTGCAAATTGCATCTCAGCTACCGGGCGCATTCCATACATTGCTGCACCGATTCCAACCCCGGCTATCGCAGACTCTGATAATGGTGTATCAAGGACTCGATCTCCTCCAAATTCTTCGTATAATCCGTCTGTAGCTTTGAAAACCCCACCTTTTTTACCAACATCTTCACCTAAAATAAATACCTTTTCATCGCGTTGCATTTCTTCTCGTAAAGCAGTGGTTACCGCCTGTATATAAGACATGACTGCCATGACAGTTTCTCCCTCCTATTCCTCGTAAACAAAACGTAAAGCATGTTCCGGTGCAGCATATGGCGCTTCTTCCGCATATTCCGTTGCCTCATTAACCAGTTCTTTAACTTCGGCATGTATCTTTTCATCTAGTTCTTCTGTCAGTACACCCACCTCTTTTAAGTAATTAGAGAAAGTGAGTACACAATCATGCTTTTTCGCTTCTTCAATTTCTTCTTTTTCACGGTACGTACGGTCATCATCATCACTGGAGTGAGCAGTTAGACGATAGGTAACCGCCTCGATCAATGATGGTCCCTCACCATTTATAGCCCGTTCCCTTGCGTCTTTTACCGCTTCATAAACTGCAATCGGATCATTACCATCAACTGTTATACCGTGCATTCCATAACTACTCGCACGAATCGATATATTTTCACTCGCAACTTGCCTGTCAAATGGAACAGAAATGGCATATTTATTATTCTCAACCATCGTAATTACAGGTAGCTTATGAACACCAGCAAAGTTTAACCCTTCATGGAAGTCTCCTTGGTTTGATGACCCTTCACCTAAAGTGACAAAGGAAACAAAATCTTGTTTCTCCATCTTTCCAGCTAAAGCGACCCCTACTGCATGAGGTAACTGGGTTGTAACTGGAGATGAGCCTGTTAGGATCCTGTTTTTCTTCTGACCAAAGTGTCCTGGCATTTGTCTTCCGCCGGAGTTTGGATCCTCTGCTTTTGCGAAAGCAGATAACATCAAGTCTTTAGGAGTCATGCCAAAAGCTAATACTACTCCAAGATCACGGTAATAAGGTGCTGTCCAATCCTTTTGTCTATCAAGAGCAAATGCTGCTCCTACCTGTGCCGCTTCTTGACCTTGACAGGAAATTACGAAAGGAATCTTACCAGAACGATTTAATAACCACATGCGTTCATCGATTTTCCTTGCAAGCAACATCGTTTTGTACATCTCTAAAACTTGTTCCTCGCTTAAGCCAATTTTCTCATGACGTTTATTACCCATTATCGGTTCACTCCTTCTATCTTCAATCATCAACCATGAATCTGTTTTCCATCAACAGCTAATGCGGCTTCCCCTATCGCTTCAGATAGCGTAGGATGAGGATGGATTGTCCCTGCAATTTCCCACGGGGTTGCATCGAGCATTTTTGCTAACCCAGCTTCTGATATCATATCAGTAACATGTGGCCCAATCATATGGACTCCAAGTACATCCTCTGTATTCTTATCTGCTATTATCTTCACAAATCCAGCCGATTCACCGTAAACCAGTGCCTTACCGACAGCTTGAAATGGGAATTTACCCACTTTAATATCGAAACCTCGTTCTTTTGCTTCCGCTTCTGTTAATCCCACACTGGCTGCTTCAGGGTTGGAATAAATGCAACTTGATACAGCTTCGTAATCAATGGGCATCGGTTGTTGATTAGCGATATGCTCCACAGCATGGATACCTTCATGGGAAGCAACATGGGCTAGTTGCATACCTCCTATAACATCACCAATCGCATAGATATGTGATTCTTTTGTTTGAAAATGTTGATTCGTTTTTATAAACCCATTTTCCAGCTGAATATCCGTATTATTCAATCCAATGTTCTCCACATTAGCTGCACGTCCAACAGAAACTAGGATTTTATCAGCTGTAAAGGAAGTTGGTTCACCTTTAACTTCCGCTTTAATCGTCACACCATTCTCTATTTGTAAGGTATCACCGAGTACATTTGCTTCCTTTACAAATTTTATTCCTTTTTTCTTAAGTAAGCGTTCCATTTCTCTTGAAATTGCGTGGTCCTCAGTCGGTAAGATTTGTTTCCCATACTCTATTACGGTCACTTCAACACCAAAGTCCCTCAACATCGAGGCCCATTCAATTCCGATAACACCACCGCCAACGATTATGATGGATTCCGGCAAAGCCTCCATTTGCAGTGCTTCATCAGAAGACATCACGTACTCTCCATCAATATCTAGCCCTGGAAGACTTCTAGGATGTGAACCTGTCGCGACAATGACATTTTTAGGTGTTAAAATTGTATTCTCGTCTCCATTTTCGTACTCAACCGATATCGTTCCAGGCATTGGAGAGAATATACTGGGTCCAAGAATTCTTCCGAAACCATGATAGACATCGATCTTTCCTTTCTTCATTAGACTCTGGACACCTTTGTGCAGATTTTCCACTATAGTATTTTTTCTCTCTTGTACTTTTAAGAAGTCCAGTCGAGTATCCTTCGTCTCAATCCCAAAAGTTGCTGCCTCTAGAGTTTGGCGATAAACCTCAGCGCTCCGAAGCAACGCTTTTGATGGTATACATCCTCGATGAAGACAAGTACCACCGAGCTTTCCATTTTCAACTATTGCTGTCTTTAATCCAAGTTGAGAAGCACGAATAGCCGCGACATAACCGCCAGTACCTCCCCCTAGTATGACTAAATCATAATCTTCTGCCATGTAGAACCGCTCCTTTCGCATTAGCAAGCATTTTACTATCTATTTAAAATATGGCGTTCATTTGTTAAAAACTGACTCCGGGATTGACGTTTTGCATTGATTCTTTCTTCCGCCATTCGATCTGCTGCAACATAAGTAGGTACATTATCTCTTTTAGAAATTTCATATACTCGCTCAAGATTGGAATAAATGATTCCTACCTTTTTCAATGCTCTTTCTTTGTTATACCCAGCGAGCTCATCAGCGACATTAATTACTCCCCCGGCATTGATTACATAATCTGGAGCATAAATGATCCCCATCTCATGCAAGGCATCACCATGTCTATCCTCAGCCAATTGATTATTCGCTGAGCCAGCGATGACTTTCGCTTTAAATTGAGGAAGTGTCTCATCATTAATAATTGCTCCTAATGCACATGGAGCAAATATATCACAATCTACCCCATAAATTTCATTCGGACCGACTGCTTTAGCCCCAAAGTTCTCAACTGCACGCTTCACTGAGTCCTCGTTAATATCTGTTACAATCAATTCTGCGCCTTCGTTGTGGAGATATTCGCATAATGCATAAGCTACGTTTCCAACCCCTTGAACGGCTATAATTTTACCTTCAAGTGAATCACTTCCGAACGCTTCTTTAGCAGTCGCTTTCATCCCTTGGTAGACTCCATAAGCAGTCACTGGTGATGGATTTCCGGCTGCTCCTGGTGTATTCGGGGAAATGCCTGTAACATACTCCGTTTCTAAATGAATAAGATCCATATCCTCAGTTGTAGTACCGACATCCTCAGCCGTAATATAACGACCACCCAATCCTTGAATATAACGGCCAAATGCCCGGAACATTTCAGGATTCTTATCTTTTCTTGGATCACCTATAATAACAGTTTTTCCTCCACCTAAATCTAATCCGGCAGCGGCATTTTTATATGTCATACCTTTTGCCAACCGTAATGCATCTTCAATTGCTGCTTCTTCTGAATCATACGTCCACATTCTTGTTCCACCTAAAGCAGGACCTAAAGTTGTATCATGAATTGCAATAATTGCCTTGAGACCAGATGCCTTATCTTGACATAAAATCAATTGTTCATAATCGTATTTACCCATGACGTTAAAGATTTCCATTTTGATTCCTCCATGTTTTAATTTATTGGTAAAACATTTAAACGGCTGAATGTAAGCGCTTTACTATTTTTAGATAACATTATTCAAGCTGATACTTCTCTATTTTATAATAAAGATTTCGAATGGATATATCCAATGCCTGTGCGGTTTTTGTTTTGTTGAAACCATTACTCTTATATACTTTGTTAATATAATCCCTTTCAAACGTTTCGACTGCTTCAGATAATGATTCCCATTCTGGAAAAAGTAGATTGGATTGCTTTTCATCTTCCGAGTTCTGCTCTAGTTTTGGTAAGTGATCTTTCGTAATCACTTCTTCCTGATTATCCATAAAAATCATCGCTCTACCTAATATATTTTCAAGCTCTCTCACATTTCCTGGCCAGTGGTATTGTTCCAACAAATCAACTGCTTCTTCACTAATACTTTTGACGTTTCTCCCGTAATCACTGTTCAGTTTTTGAATGAGATGATACGATAATTCCGGAATATCAGATTTCCTCTCGCTTAGTGATGGTATAAATATCGGCAAGCGATTTAACCGATAGTACAGATCCTCCCTGAAAGTACGATTATGAATCGCTCTTTCTAAATTCAGGTTAGTTGCTGTAATTATTCTCACATCTACCGGAATTGGTTCCCTGCCGCCTACACGGATGATTTCTTTTTCTTCCAATACACGTAATATCTTTGATTGCATATTTAAGGAAAGTTCCCCGATTTCATCTAGGAATACACTGCCTTTGTGAGCTTCTTCAAACGCACCGATTTTCGTTTCTTGTTCCGTGGTTGATTCCAGACCAAATAATTCGATTTCGAGCAGTCTCTCATTTATGGCAGCACAATTAACCCGTATAAATTTATTATGTTTACGAATGCTTTCATTATGGATGGCGTGGGCAAACAATTCCTTACCAGTGCCGGAATCACCTCTAAGTAATACAGTGGCTGGTGTTCTCGCACCGACTTTTGCTTGTTCCAGGGCAAGTTGCAACTCAGGAGAAGATCCGATAATATCGCCAAAAGTATACTTGGCCTCAAGGCTTCTAATAAGTTGCTTTGCTAGCTTGAGTTCTTTTGTCAATGCTTGGATTTCTGAAACATCATGAAGTACCCCAACACTTCCACGAATTTTACCTTTTACTATAATAGGTGCAATATTCACAATAACATCTTTTTTATACTGACCGACTTTCATCCGGACTCCGCGGTAGGCTTTGCCTGTTTGCAATACCTTCATATGCATGCTCTCCCCTTCGTGGATATCCACGGTGGCAGGTTTCCCAATGACCTCTGCCTCAGTTAAACCTGTTATCCTTGTATATGCAGGGTTGATCATGATGCCGTTACCTTTTTCGTCCACTACACTAATTGCTTCATCCGATGATTTTATGATTGCCTCAAGCATATTCTTTACTTCTATCAAGTCGGTATTTTCTTCTGCGAGTTTGACGACTTCCGTAATATCCTTAAATAATGTAAAGGCACCAACCAATTCACCTCGCTCACTAATAAGTGGGATTCTTGTGGAGATAATCTGTTTACCGTTATCCAGCGTAAACTTTTTATTAATTTCTTTTTCCCGACTTTTAAGCACTTGTGGTAAACGTGAATTTTTTATTACATCTTGGATAGGGGTACCTATAAAGTCATTCTTAGGGATACCGACTATTTCAGCGGCCTTCTCATTCACAAATCGAATAATTTCTTGATTGTCTATTACGATCATTCCATCACGAATGTGATTGAGAATCAACTCTTGATTGTCACTTTGTAGTTTAATTTGCTCGAGTAATGCACCTTTCTCTTCAACAAGTTCCGATATGATGTAGGCTACTGCTCCTGGAACTACGACTGTCTTGTCTTTTCTTGAACGTATCATTTCTTCCAGTACAGTATTATCCCCAGTAGCTTCAATCATAATATCGATGTCATGATCCAGCCATTCTTTCCATTCAGTTCCTGTATTGATATGTAATTTCTTAGCTAAAGCTAAACCTGGAGCTGTTTCATTATGATCGACTACTGCTACAATTTGCATACTCGCAGTGGATTGGATGATTTTTATTAAGGCTGTGCCTCCCCTACCAGCACCGACAATCAACACTTTTTTCATCGCCTCACCACCTTTGCATTATATTGCATACCTATATGATACTTTAACATGAATTAATTAGCAATGTTAAATTGATTGTGATAATTACTGCATAGTATACTTCACGCTTCTCAGAAGGCTAATAAAAAGACCTTGGAATGCGAAGTGTATCAAAAAATCTAAGTAGTAATCTATGTTCATTATGTATTTTCAACGAACAAATGACGATTTAATACCGAATTAATGTTTATTTTGTTATACTTTATTATAAGATGTATTTTACAAGTGAACTAAAGGGGAATTTACATGGTTAGAAATTTGGCGATTATTATACTTTTGATTCCTGGGGTTATTGCCGCAATTGGAATTAAACTGATGCGTGATACATTATTCAATGACTTTTATACAATTTTTGTGTATTCATGGATACAATTTTCTGTCGGGTTATTACTCTTTATAGCGGGAGTTGGATTCCTTGGAGGGTTTATCATCTTTCGGGACAGGAAAAGGAATATTAAAGTTAAAAAGGGTAATTCGATTGACGCTTAAAATCAATACTTTCGTTTAAAATGTTCCAAATTACATTAACTCTTCTCTCTCATAAGAAGAGTTTTTTATTTTGCAAACTTTTTTGTTCATTTTCGTCATTTTTTGACTTTTTTATGGTATGATTATTAGAAAATTATATTTTATTGTGTCAGGGGGAGAATGAATGAAGGTCGCAAAATTTGGCGGCAGTTCAATGGCCAGTGCTAACCAGTTAATTAAAGTTGCAAATATTGTAAAGGATGATGCGAGCCGCAAATTTATCGTTGTGTCTGCTCCAGGAAAACGATACAAAGAAGACACTAAAATGACCGACTTGCTAATCGATCTTGGAAAAGCATACATCAATCAATTACCATACGAACATCAACTGAACATCATCATGGAACGTTTAACCGAGATTGTAACTGAGCTCGACCTCCCACGTGATTTATTGGAAGAGTTTGCAGTATCTTTAAAAGAGGTTCAAAAACTACATCCAAATAAAGAAAGTTTGATGGATGCTGTAAAAGCAATCGGTGAAGACAGCTCAGCAAAAATGCTCAGCGCATACTTAAATAAGATAGGTATACACGCTTCTTATGTGAATCCTAAAGAAGCGGGATTAATTCTAAGTGATGAACCAGGAAATGCACAGATATTACCGGAAAGCTTCGATAAAATACGGGAATTAAAGGAACGCGAAGGAGTATTGGTAATTCCAGGTTTCTTCGGCTACACGAAAGAAGGGAAACTTGTAACATTCTCACGTGGCGGCTCAGATATAACAGGATCAATAGTTGCAGCTGGAGTGAATGCTGAGCTATATGAGAATTTTACGGACGTTGACTCTGTCTATTCTGTCAATCCTGCTTTTGTTCCTAATCCGAAAAAAATTACAAAGCTTACCTATAGGGAAATGCGTGAACTTTCCTATGCAGGGTTTTCCGTATTTCATGATGAAGCATTGATCCCAGCATATCACGCGAAGATCCCGGTAGCGATTAAAAACACAAATAATCCTACCGCTGAAGGAACGTTAATTGTTGCTGAAAGAGATTTAAACGGGCAAGTAGTTACAGGAATTGCAAGTGATACAGGTTTCTGCAATCTATTCGTAAGTAAATATTTGATGAACCGTGAAATTGGGTTCGGACGTAAACTGTTAAATATCTTTGAAGATGAAGGCGTATCTTTTGAGCATGCTCCTTCAGGTATTGATAATATGTCAGTTATATTCCGAGAAAGAAACTTGCCTCGGGAAAAAGAACATGTCATCATTGAACGTATCAAGAATGAACTACATCCGGATACAGTTAGTATTTCAAGAGGAATTGCAATTATCATGGTTGTAGGAGAAGGACTTGTTAATTCAATCGGGGTTGCCAACCAGGCTACAGAAGCTTTCACTAAAGCAAAAGTTAATATCGACATGATTAACCAAGGTTCATCTGAAGTATCGATGATGTTCGGCATTCAAGCATCGGATCTAGAATGTGCAATCCGTTCATTATATCAATCCTATTTTGTTGAAAAATCAGTCGTAAAATAATATAACGTTATCTTTAAATTACTGTATTCGATTCAGAATACCTAATTTATTTGTACAAATAAAATACCAACGAATAGACTTTCCATTCGTTGGTATTTTTATCAGCTGACTTGATGTTCCAATCGCAATCTGTCGGCAACCATAGCGATAAACTCCGAATTGGTTGGTTTTGCTTTTGAAATATTAATTGTATAACCGAATAAAGCCGAAATAGAGTCAATATTCCCTCTATTCCAAGCGACTTCTATAGCATGCCGTATAGCCCGTTCCACTCTAGACGCAGTAGTATTGAACTTTTTGGCGATTTGTGGATAAAGAGTCTTTGTAATGGACCCCAATAGTTCAATATCATTATAAACCATGGTTATCGCTTCACGTAAATACATATATCCTTTAATATGAGCCGGTACCCCTATTTCGTGTATTATATTCGTAATATTTGCTTCAAGATTATGTGTTTTCGTCACTTTTTTCTGCTTTGGTACTTTTGTTTTAAATTCTGTATTAGTGTTGATTGTGCGAATTCGGTCTGCAAGATGATCCAAATCAAATGGCTTTAAGATAAAGTAGGACGCACCGAATTCTACGGCTTTTTTCATTACTTCCTCTTGCCCAAAAGCTGTCAACATGATGACTTGAGGTGTTTTAGTCAATTCCATGGACTTTAATTGATTTAATACTGCAATACCATCAATATGAGGCATAATAATATCTAAAATAAGTATATCTGGTTCCAAAACTTCTAACATCTCTAAACATTCTTTTCCATTAGAAGCGGTTCCAATTACTTCAATATCCTCTTGTTCATCAAAATATTCTTCCATTAATGACACCAACTCTGGGTTATCATCGACTAAACATACCGATATACGCTCCACTCTATGAATCCTCCTTATTATTTCCTTTTCTTTTTACATATTCTACAAAAGAATGAATTATCCTTCTTTATTTTAAAAGAATTTGTAAATTTAAATATTTCACTATATTCTCGTCAATTTTCTTTTTGATTCGATAATATTCGACAAGAAAAACAAAAAACTTGTAACAGAGTCTCGTCTGTTACAAGTTCGACAAAGGATTCAACTAGCCTGAGCCATCGTTTCTGTTTTCTCTTCTATATTAATTCCTGCATCTTGGAGCATCCATTCAATATGGACACCGTATCCAGATGTCGGGTCATTTACAAACACATGGGTGACCGCGCCAACTATTTTTCCGTCTTGGATAATAGGACTTCCACTCATCCCTTGTACAATGCCTCCTGTACTCTCCATAAGTTTCGGATCCGTGATTTTTATTACCATTCCTTTAATATCTGGCTTTTTCTGGGGTACAGAGCTTACAATTTCAATATCAAATTCTTCGACTTTTTCATCATCAACAACTGTTAGTATTTTGGCTGGTCCTTCTTTTACTTCATGTGCACGAGTGATGGGTAGTGGTTCATCGTACTTACCGTTCTTAATACCTTTATCCAGTACACCAAAAATCCCATGTGGAGTGTTTTTTATAATACTCCCCAATATGTTTCTATCTGCTGAAAATCTTGCATGTTTTTCGCCCGGGGTTCCTTGGTCTCCCTTTTCTATATCAACAACCGAGGAACGAACAATTGTACCTCTTACCATATCAATTGGCTTTCTCGTATCCATATCTGAAATCACATGTCCCAATGCTCCATATCGTTTACTATCTGGATCATAAAACGTCATCGTTCCAATTCCTGCTGCAGAATCTCTAATATAGAGCCCTATCTTATATTCATTGTCACGTTTATCTAGAACGGGTTGCAAAGATGTTTCATGTAGTTTGTTCCCTCTTCGTAACTTGATTTTTAAAGGTTCATTTTGTTTACCAGCTTTATTCACGAGCGTTTTGATTTCATTCATCTCTCTAATTGGATTGCCGTTTATTTCAACAATCATGTCACCTATCATTACTTTTGCATCTTGTCCTGGAGATAGTACCCCCTGTTTACCTTGAATAGAATGATGACCGACAACTAATACCCCCATTGTTTCTAATTGAACACCGATTGACTGTCCTCCAGGAATGATACGAATCTCTTCACGATTAATCGGTTCAAAATTGGATGACTGTTCGTCCTTTGTAGCCACATCAACAGGTTGTACATTTGAAAAAGCCGTTTCATCACGTTCTATTACAGGTGCCGTACTTTCTTCCGCTCCAACCGGGTTAATAAATGTAGAAGTCAGAAGGAATATAAAGCTGATGAATAGCGAGTAGGTTAATCTTATCCATTGTTTAGTTGGTTCTTCCATAATCTTAAACACTCCTCGTATCTCACCCATACCAAATTATTTCTTTGTACCTGTAATTTGACCTGATGGACTTGTTTTTAAACTGGTGATTCATAAGCGAACTGCTTAAGTTTACCTTGAATAATCCTCGAGTTCATGAATAAGCTATCTGGCATAAGAAAAAAATAATACCAAAAGAAAAAAGCCAGTGATGTTATTTTCTGGCTTAATCTCGATAATATTCCTATTGATTTTTCTTTTTAAATGCATTTGCAAGTTCGAGCATTTCTTTGGCATGTTCTTTAGCGGTTTCAGTCAATTTAGTACCTGTAATCATGCGACTTAGTTCTTCCATTTGCTGTTCTACACTTAACTCGGTGACTGTTGTAGATGTCCGGTCATCTCTTTCATGCTTTTGAATTAATTTGTGAGTGTCTGCCATGGCCGCGACTTGTGGTAAATGCGTAATGCATAATACTTGAGAAGCCTTAGAAATTTCGTATATCTTCTCTGCAATTGCTTGTGCAACGCGACCACTGACTCCGGTATCAACTTCATCAAAAATTACACTCGTCACTCCTTGATGCTTAGCAAAGATTTTTTTCAACACAAGCATAATGCGGGAAAGTTCACCGCCCGATGCTACTTTTGTCAAATCCTTTAATGGTTCGCCGGGGTTAGTGGATATCATAAATCGAATGTTATCAAACCCTTCACTGTGAAGCTTTGGATTTTCGAGATCACTATCGAAACTAATTTCAAACTTGGCTTTTTCCAAATACAGACTTTTCAATTCATTTTGTATCTCAACCGTTAAAGCCTCAGCAGCCTTCTTTCGTAAATCGTGAAGCTGTTTCGCTTCAAGGATTGCATCCTGCTCGACTTCTTCAATTTCTTCAACCAATGCTGTCAAATGGACATCTTTATTTGTAATCTGCTCAAGTTCTTCTTCAATTTTTGCAGTATAAGTAATCATTTCATTAACTGTAGGACCGTATTTCCTTTTCAGTCGAGTAATTTCATTTAATCTGGATTCTATTTCATTAAGGCGTTCTGGATTATACTGTAAATTATCAATATAATTGCGAAAATCGAAAACAAGTGTTTCAAGGGAATAATAATGATTAGCAATTTCCTCCGCTTTTTCATTGATGAACGGATCAATATTCTCATGCTCATCTAAAGCAATCATCGCTTGATTCAGCCACTCCAAACCTTTACCTTCCCCATATAGTGCATTATAGGCATCCTGCAAAGCGGAATAGACTTTCTCAAAATTAGCAAGTGAGTTTCTTTCTCTCTCTAGAATTTCATCTTCATCCGGCGTTAGATTCGCTTCCTCAAGTTCTTTCAACTGAAACTCCAGCAAATCTTGTCGGTGAGCAGTTTCTTGCTCATTTTCATTCAACTGTTTATATCGTTGTTTTAATCGTTGGAGTTTTTCATATAAATAGGTATACTCATCCTTCGCCTGTTTGATGTTGTGGAAATCATACAAATCTAATAGTTGAATATGATTATCTCCGTCCATCAATGATTGGGTTTCGTGCTGACTATGTATGTCAATAAGCGTTTTACCGAATTCCCTTAATATGGCAAGCGTAACTAATTTACCGTTTACTCTACAAATACTTTTTCCGCTCTTTGTAATCGTTCGTTCTAAAACGACTTGCTCATCAGATATTTCTATTCCAAACTGCTTTCCAATATCATATATAGGGTGCGATTCGGATTCGATTGTAAATAACCCTTCAATCTCAGCTTTATTTGACTTATGACGAACGTAATCTACGGAACCTCTTCCTCCAGCAAGCAACTGGATCGCATCAATTATAATTGATTTACCTGCACCCGTTTCCCCCGATAGAACCGTTAATCCTTCATTAAACGTTATTGAGATTTCATCGATAATAGCAAAATTTTGTATGGATAATTCCGTTAGCATGTTCGTTCACCTCTTTTTCTTCGACGTTAGAGCATACTAATAAAGCGGTTTTTAATCTCTTCCGCGTCTTTTTCCTTTCTGCAAATAATTAAGCAGGTATCATCACCGCAGATGGTTCCCATGATTTCTTCCCAGTCTAAATTATCAATGAGTACACCAATTGCATTCGCATTTCCTGGAAGAGTTTTCAGGATGATGAAATGACTCGCATTGTCAATATTAACAAACGCATCAATCATGAGTCTTTTAAGCTTTTCTTCCGGATTAAACTTCAAATCTGCCGGCAGACTGTATTTATATTTACCCGTTAATGTTGGAACTTTAACTAAATGTAATTCCTTAATATCTCTTGAAACAGTTGCTTGAGTCACATTATAACCAAGTGCTTTCAATTCATCGACAAGATCATCTTGAGTTTCAATTTCATGTTCATTAATCAATTCCCGTATTTTTATATGACGTTGGATTTTACTCATTTATCTGACCACCATTCCTTCATTCTTTATCCAACAAACGGTGATGGGCGCTATTGGCTAAACTTTTCAAATCAAAAGTACGTTCATTCACTTTCATCCCAGGCTGATATTTGAAATGCGCCAAGAACTCAATATTTCCCTGGGTACCTTTTATTGGAGAATACGTGATACCATGCAACAGAAAATCTTCGCTTTCAGCAAAACCAATTATTCTTTCCAGGACTTCTAAATGAACTTCAGGGTCCCTCACTATGCCGCCTTCACCGACTTGCTCCTTTTTCGCTTCAAACTGAGGTTTAATAAGTGCAACCACATCATTTTCTTGGGTTAAAAGCTCTCTCAACACAGGTAATATGAGCCGTAAAGAAATAAATGAAACGTCGATGCAAGCAAAGTTTGGATCACCATACTTTAGCATTTCCTTTGTTACATAACGGAAATTCGTACGTTCCATTACAATAACCCGTTCATCTTTCCGTAATGACCAATCCAATTGATTATACCCCACATCAATGGCATAACTCAGCTTTGCCCCGTTTTGAAGGGCACAATCTGTAAATCCTCCAGTGGATGAGCCGATATCCAAAACAATTCTTTCTTTAAGATCAAGTTGGAATTCTTCTATCGCCTTTTCCAACTTCAATCCTCCGCGGCTTACATATGATTTTTCCTTTTGTTTTATCCGGAGTGGCTGTGACTCATCCACCTTTATTCCAGGCTTGTCGAGTCTTTCTTGATTCGAAAAAACCAAACCAGCCATAATTAATCTTCTGGCTCTATCTATGTCATCTACTAATTTTCGCTCCAATAATAATTCGTCTAATCGCTTTTTAGCCATATACCTATCCCTTATCCTATATTCATCATTTAATATTAATAAGCTATTCTGATTTATTATACATGAATTCTTGTCCCTGCGAAAACAAATACAATTCCGTTAGTTAGATGAAGCAGGAAAAAAGCCGCTCATCTTGATTGAACGGCTGAATTTTAGATTAATGATTACGAGTACTTATATAATCGACTAAAGCACCTAAAAGCGAATCAGTTACACCAGCTAATTGCAATTCACTTTTTGCTTTGTTTACATACTTCTCTTTTTGTTGAATTGCTCCATCAAGACCGAGGAGTTTCGGGTAAGTACTTTTTTCATTACCTTCATCACTGCCAACCGGCTTGCCAATTTCCTCTTGTGTTCCTGTAATATCCAAAATGTCATCCTGTACTTGGAAAATTAATCCTAAGTAATATGCATAATTCGTTAAATGAACTAATTGTTCATCTGTCGCTTTTCCTAAATAAGCTCCGGCATATACAGCATATTTTAATAATTCCCCTGTCTTAAGATCATGAATTTTTTCAAGTTGTTCCAAAGAGACGGTATTTTTTTCAGCTTCCATATCAAGAATCTGTCCACCGACCATTCCCAATGGACCGCTGGCCTGAGAAAGTCTCTTCACCAATTCAACTTTTTCTCTATCTGATAAAAGAGGATCTGCTGCAATCAATTCAAAACTGTGGGTAAGTAATGCATCCCCTGCCAAAATAGCTGTAGCTTCATCAAACTTCTTATGATTTGTCAATTGACCACGGCGATAATCGTCATCGTCCATCGCTGGTAAATCATCGTGGATTAAGGAATATGTATGAATCATTTCTAAAGCGATTGCGGAAGACATTGTTTTCTCAATATTTTGGTCAAAAGCCTCGTAACTTGCTATCAATAAAATTGGTCTTATCCGTTTACCGCCCGCTTGCAAGGAATAGAACATGGAAGCTTTGAGCTGTTCAGGAATAGACAATACAGATAAACGCTTCTGTATTTCATTCTCTAATAACAATTTATAATCCTTTAAATAATTGTCTAATTGAAGTTGCATCCTAGTTTTCCTCCTCCACTTCGAAAGTGGTGACTTCCCCATGCTCATTTAAGATTTTCGCCATTTTTTCTTGAACATTGTTGATTTTATCACTGCATAATTTGGATAGGATCATACCATCTTGGTAGTATTCAATTGCTTTTTCTAGTGGAACATCTCCTGTTTCCAATTTATCAACGATTTTTTCCAACTGTTCCATTGCCTCTTCAAAGGAAAGTTCTTCATATTTCTTCGTCATCTGGATTCTCCTTTATTTTTAGCACTTCCGCTTTTATCTTTCCATCCGTAAGTTTAATGCTGATGGTATCCTTTTCCCTCACTTGACCTACGGATTTTATGAGCTCTCCTTCTTGATTATAAGGTAAAGCAAAACCCCGTTTCATGATCTCTAATGGATTCACAAGGCTCAATTTATCGATCAGACTTCTTAACTCACGGTTATTTCCATCTACAATCCGCTTCATATAACGTTCGTTTTTATCCTTGAGTTCAAATAATTTCTTGGCAGCCTGTGTAACCTGTTCTTTTGGATGCTGCATATTAAGTCTTCTTAACAGTGATTCAAAGATTAAAGTTTTATTTTGTATTCCATTCTGGAATGTTCGGCCTAATACTTCTATCCTCTGATCTAACTGCTGTTCTTTCTGTCTGAGTAGTTCCTTTGGATAACGGAAAGCATAGGAATTTGTCAGGTTTTGGATATGTTTGGTTTCCGTCTCTATTAATCGCTTCATTTCTATATTCATTCTTTGCGTAAGCTGTATAGTCGTTTGTTTCAATTCATCCTTAGAAGGTACGGCGAGTTCTGCCGCTCCTGTCGGAGTAGGTGCACGTAGGTCTGCTACAAAATCACTGATTGTTGTATCCGTTTCATGCCCGACTGCAGAAATGACCGGTATTCTGGAATTAAAAATAGCATCTGCAACGTTCTCTTCATTAAAGCTCCATAGTTCTTCAATAGAACCACCGCCACGGCCGACGATCAAAGTATCAAACCCACCTATTCGATTCGCCGTCTCAATTCCGTTTCTTATAGACACAGCAGCTGAAGCTCCTTGAACTTGAACCGGAATAACCACTACTTCAACCAAAGGGAATCGTCTATGTATCGTTGTAATGATGTCTCTAACTGCTGCACCAGTCGGTGAAGTGATAACACCTATCCGCTTAGGGAAAAGCGGGATTGGCTTCTTGCGTTCAGCAGAAAAATAACCTCGCTGTTCCAATTTGTTTTTCAGTTGTTCGTAAGCTAGATAAAGTGCACCGATTCCATCAGGTTCCATTTCATATATATACAATTGATATTGGCCGCTTGCCTCATAAACACTAACATTACCCCGAATTAAAACGTTCATCCCATTCTCTGGGTAAAACTTTAAGCTTCGATTGTTACCAGCAAACATCACTGCCTGAATGCGTGTTTCCTGGTCTTTTATCGTCATGTACATATGACCACGGCTATGATGTTTAAAATTAGAAATTTCTCCCCTCAACCAGACTTCCTGTAAATGCCTGTCGAGGTCAAGCTTGCGTTTGATGTATCTTGTCAATGCAGTGACTGTTAAGTATTTATCCTTCAATACCAGTCAATCCTTTTGCAGCTTTTATCGTATTCGATAATAACATTGTGATTGTCATCGGACCAACTCCGCCAGGAACAGGTGTGATAAATCCTGCTTTATCCTTGCAACCTTCAAAGTCAACATCACCAGTCAATTTTCCTTCCACGGTCCGATTGATGCCTACATCGATGATAACTGCCCCTTCTTTTATATCTTCGGATTTAATATAGTTTTCCCTTCCAATCGCAACTACAAGAATATCTGCTTTTTGAGTAAATTCCCGCATATTTTTTGTTCTTGAGTGACAATAAGTGACTGTTGCATTTTCATTTAACAACAATTGTCCTACAGGCTTTCCTACTATATTGCTTCTGCCGATGACAACAGCATGTTTTCCTTCTATTTCAATACCTTTTGACTTGATCATCTCAATGATTCCATAAGGAGTACACGGTAAGAAACTATCTTCACCAGTCATCATTTTTCCAATATTGATAGGATGGAAGCCATCTACATCTTTTTTAGGATCGATTCGATCAATGACTTTTTGTTCATCAATTTGTTCAGGTAACGGAAGCTGGACAAGTATTCCGTGAACGGAAGAATCTTGATTTAATTGATCGAGCAAGGATAAAAGTTCTTGTTCAGAAGTTTCAACTGGTAATCTGATTAAATCAGAATCCATTCCAACTTCTGCCGCTGCTTTTTCTTTTCCTTTTACGTAAGACAGAGATGCGGGATTATCCCCTACTAAGACAACTACTAATTTCGGTACCAGATTTTTTTCTTTCAATTGTAGAATCTCTTGAGATAAATTGCGTTTAATTTGAGCAGATAATTCTTTTCCACTTATAATATCAGCAGTCATTTTCCATTCCCTCACTTTTGAACGATTTTAGATAACACACCATTAATAAATTTCCCTGATTTCTCATCACCATAACGATTGGCCAGCTCTACAGCTTCATTGATTGAAACATTCGTAGGAATGTCGTCCAGATATTCAATTTCAAAAGCAGCAAGACGTAAAGCTGTTCTCTCTACAGAAGCTAAACGATCTAGAGACCAATTTTCAAGATGTCTGGAGATTGTATCGTCTACTTCCTGCTTTTTATCCATTACTCCTTCAATCAACTGCTTGAGGAATTTATCGTTATTTTGCTCTTCTAGGTAATCTTGTACGATGTGATTGTCGACCTCATCATTTATATCTATTTGAAAAAGAAATTGAAATGCTTTTTCTCTTGCTTCTCTTCGTTTCATCCTATTGCTCCTTTTACACGTTTCTTCACAAATAATAACATGTTTTACAGTTTGAATGCTACTCACAGGAGATTCTTACGTTCCCGTTATGTAATAGTATTCCCATCATATCAGAATAAAAGAAGGCCAAAGTGATTAGCTCTGGCCTTGGTGTCTTACTCTTTATCTTCTTTTTCATCCATATGAATGCCGACTACATGGATATTAATCTCCGAAATATCAAGTTGAGTCATCGTCTTCAAACTTTGTCTAATATTCGTTTGCAGTTCCTGAGCAACTTTAGGTATGGAGGAACCAAAGTGTAGAATACAATATACGTCAATGTTAATTCCGGTGTCCGTAAGTTCAACCTTCACACCTTTGTTATGAGTTTGCTTTCCAAATCGTTCTGCTACTCCAGATGCAAAGTTGCCACGCATGGCATATAATCCCTTAACGTCCGTTGCTGCAATACCTGCAATCACTTCAATTACTTCTGGGGCAATTTCCACTTTACCTAAGGACGTGTCGTCACT
Organism: Oceanobacillus luteolus; assembly: GCF_042678205.1. NCBI lineage: Bacteria > Bacillati > Bacillota > Bacilli > Caryophanales > Bacillaceae > Oceanobacillus > Oceanobacillus luteolus. Next base: position 44,756 of record NZ_JBHUDE010000166.1, on the reverse strand, counting down.
AACATTCAATAATGGTTGTTCACTCATGAAATCACACCTTTTTAGTAAGTTGTCATTTTTTCTCAACGATTGGGTTTTCATCAAGGAAGTTCGTATTAAAATCTCCATTTTGGAACACTTCATGCTCCATGATTTGACGGTGGAATGGAATGGTTGTATGAATTCCTTCAATAATAAATTCATCGAGCGCACGTTTCATTTTTTTAATAGCTTCGCCTCTTGTTGGAGCGTATGCTATAAGTTTTGCAATCATCGAATCATAATATGGTGGAATTGTATAACCGGTATATGCTGCTGAATCCACACGGATACCGAACCCACCTGGCGCAAGATACATATCTATCATACCGGCAGACGGCATAAAGTTCTTGTACGGATTTTCCGCATTGATTCTGCACTCGATAGACCATCCATTAAATGTGATATCCTCTTGCTTCAGACTAAGCTTTTCATTATTTGCTATTTTGATTTGTTCTTTTATCAGATCAACACCGGTAACCATTTCCGTAACAGGGTGTTCCACTTGAATTCTAGTATTCATTTCCATGAAATAGAATTCCTGTGACTGACGGTCAAAAATAAACTCAATCGTACCTGCGCCAACGTAGTCAACTGCTGCAGCGGCATTAACAGCTGCTTCACCCATCTGTTTCCGAATTTCTGGTGTAATCGCTGGAGATGGTGTCTCTTCAATTAATTTTTGCAATCGACGTTGAACGGTACAATCACGTTCGCCCAAATGAATGATATTACCATGTTTATCCGCAAGAACTTGAATTTCCACATGGCGAAAGTCTTCGATGAATTTCTCTAGGTATACTCCCGGATTGCCAAATGCAGTTTCCGCTTCCTTTTGTGTAACCCGAATTCCTTTAATCAGGTCTTCCTCATTTCTTGCTACACGAATACCTTTACCACCGCCACCTGCAGTAGCTTTAATTATAACTGGGTAGCCAATTTTCTCGGCTACTTCCCTTCCCTCTTCTTCAGTTTCAATAATTCCATCTGAACCGGGAACAATCGGCACGTTAGCCTGCCTCATCGTTTCACGAGCGACGTCTTTTATGCCCATACGTTGAATAGCTTCAGGTGTAGGTCCAATAAACGTAATATTACATGCCTCACACATTTCAGCAAAGTCAGCATTCTCAGCTAAAAACCCATATCCTGGATGAATCGCATCCACATCTGTCAATGTTGCGAGACTCAAGATATTAGTAAAATTAAGATAGCTATCCTTGCTTAATGTTGGCCCGATACAATACGCTTCGTCAGCCAATTGAACATGTAACGATTCTTTATCTGCTTCCGAATAGATTGCGACTGCCTCAATGCCCATCTCATGACAAGCACGGATAATACGAACAGCAATCTCGCCTCTATTCGCGACTAATACTTTCTTAATCATTACTCCATCCCCTTATTATTTCTTTACACGGAATAATGGCTGACCATATTCCACTAATTCTCCATTTTGCACGAGTATTTCAACGATTTCTCCGCTCACTTCAGCTTCAATTTCGTTAAATAACTTCATCGCTTCTACGATACAGACAATGGATTGAGGTTCTACTTTCGTTCCAACTGTCACATATGGATCATCTTCAGGTGATGGTGCAGAATAGAATGTACCAACCATTGGTGAGACTACTTCATAATCGTAATCCACCGTTTCTGTCGATACTTCTTGTTTCTCTTGTTTTACGGTTTCTTGTTTCACTTCTTTTTGTACTTGCACTGTTTGTTCTTGAGCTTGTGCTGTTGCCGGCACTTCAATCACTTGTGTTGCTGGACTCGCAGCCTTAGATACAACTTCCGTTCCCTTCTTCAAAGTAACTGTTGTACCATTCGACTCATAATTGAATTCTGTAATAGAAGATTCATCAATTAGTTTGATGATTTCGCGTATCTCTTGTACTTTTAACATCAGTAAACGCACCCCTTATATGTTTTGTATACGGTATATTTTACTTAATTCATGCAAACCTCACAACTACATCGAAAACTTAGATGTTCACTATGCCTATGCCATTTCACTTTATTCTAAGCCAATGCTTTATCGATAGGCAAGTGTAACAACAGAAATATGTAGTATGGTTTCCATCTATCCATTATATCAGTAGTGAATGACTATAGCTAATAAAATTATAAGTTACAATTAGAAGCTGGTGCTATAAAGGAATAGAGCATAAATTAAATACTGATCGAACTAAAATACTTTTCATTTGTGATTAAGCTACGCAGTCCTGGGGAACGATGAGCATAGGATACGGATTGTTATTCGTGAATCGGCTATGAAATAATAAATCCAGACGAATATTCGTCTGGATTTTAATAGATTATTTATCTAGCAGAAGCAGATTGATAGTTTACTTCAACAGTTACATCGCGATTAAATTCATCTCTTACCATTTGCATAATTTTTAGTGCTTCTTCGCTGGATAACTCGTCCGCACGCACTTGGACATGCACTTTATCGTCGTCGGAACTTCTAACCAAGACATCTTCATAACCCGCTTCTGAGACGATGGATTGTTCCAGAATCTTCTCTTTCATTTGGATTGTTTCCAGTTCGTCAATCCCTTTTAAAGCATTATCTTTTTCTTCTATTGAAGCCGTACTTGAGGAAACAATCGCTTCTAAACGGGATTTTTCCATACTGCGATCATCTTGCACTTCCATTCGAATCATATCGAATAATTCATCACTCGTGACATTTGTAATATCAGTTACCTCTGCTTCAGCAGAATCCTCTGTGGTTGATTCAGTTTGCACTACTTCTTCATTCTCATCGCTTCCTTGATTCACTAAGGTTAAATCGTCATTTGGAGACATAATATAAAAGACACTTAACACAACCAATAAACTTAACATCGTAAGTAACCAAACCGTTTGTTTTTTTAACATGATACTCCTCCTTAATCTTTAGGCATTACAGAAATTCGGTGGGTAGGAACATCTAGGACACTAGATATTGCCTCAATAATCCAACTTTTTACATTTGCTTTTTCAGCACCTTTTGCTACAACGAAAACACCCCTTACATCCGGACGTTTCGTTTGTACAAGTATAGGCTGTTCGGTATCCCCTTGCCTGACTAAAACCGTTTGCATATCTTCTGTACGATCCTCCACTTGTCTGGTACCACCACTTTGATCTTCTTCACTAGTCGTTTGCGTGCCAGAAATGAGGTTATGCTCGTACACTTTTATATCAGATGAATCCAAATTAACCATTACTTCAGCTTCTGATACCCCTTGAATTTTGTTGAGCATCGTTACTAAATCTTGTTCATAACTGCGGGCCAATTCGTCAATCTCTGAAGCTGGACTCGTTGCTGCTTCTCCAGCCTGTGTTTTTTGCTCTGTTACCGGTGATTCATATTGTGGTTCTAATTCATCTTTCTTATTAAACAACAGGTTACTCATTAAAATTAACAACAAGCCAACTAATCCTATAATCAAAAAGTATTTTGGTTTTAGAGTCATCTTTTCTCTTCCAGAATCATTTGAAAGCAACTTATCAAGAAGTCGTTTCAAGATGTCCCCCCTTCCCAGTGAATAGTAATTTTTTTATCTTCCAGCTCCCATTTATCTCTCAACAGTTTGATAATGCTTTCATCCATTTCTCCATCTTCTTCAATTTCTGATGAATTGATCACGATTTGTTCGATTGGTTTTATATTTCCTTCCCCGTCAGCCCCTTTCTCTAAATAAACGATAACCTCTGTCAGTCCTTCGTATGTCTTGGTTGTCTCGTCCTCAAACTGAAAATTTATATCTGTTATGTGAGCATCATGTTCGTCAAGCAGTTCTTCGTTTGTGAGAGATTTTAATTGGACAGCCATTTCTTCTAAAATATATGCATCATGTGTTGATTCTATTTCACTTTTTTGCATTTCTATTGAACTTTCCATTCTTTCCATCTCCCCATCCATTTCAAATAGATTTCTGTAGTTATTATTTATGGCCCCCTCAAAGTCCAAATTAAAGAGCGAAAAGATTGGAGTGAGTAAAATTAAAATCAAGATTAAACCTAATACGAGTTTGATATACTTACTCATTGCAAGATTTGGTGTAAGTAAATCAATGATAGTCGCTAATAAAATAAATATAATAATTTGTGTAATCCAATCTGATATAAATTCCATTATCATCACTCTACCTTAGAAGGAGTGTCAGATTACTTGCCGCAACAATTAGCACAATCGCAAGTAGAAACATGAAAGAGACCGCGAGAAGGCAAGCTAATACATACAAAATATACGTGCTCAGTGATTGTAGGGTAGTAATGATCGGCCCCTTGCCAAGCGGCTCCAAGATTGCCGCTGCCAATTTATAAATAAAAGCAATGACAAGAATCTTAATAGCTGGAAACAAACAAATGAATAGTATTACGACGAGTCCGACTATACCTAAAGAATTTTTTAAGAGGAGACTGGCAGATAAAATAGTATCTGCTGCATCCGTGAAAGTTCTACCGACTACCGGTATGAAGTTGCCTGTGATGAATTTTGCGGTCTTCATTGCTACTCCGTCCTGAATCGCACTAGCTGCACCCTGTACGGACATGACCCCAAGAAAGACTGTAAATAATACACCAAGACTGCTTATCGCTACAGAGCGAAGCAAATTCGCTAGGTTCGTTACTTTATAATTATCAGATAGACTGCTTATAATGACTAGAAGCACAGCAAATGACAACAGGGGAATTGCAAAATATGAAATAAAGACGCCAGTGAAATGAATGAGAAAAATAATTATTGGATGAAAAAACGATACAGCAAATATGTTCCCGAAGGTAACCATGATTCCTAAAATCAGTGGCAATAGACCGATCATAAAACTGCTCATCGTATCGATTGCATCTTTTGCGTAAGTGACAACCGTAAAGAAGCTGGAAAGAGCAATAAAAATCAAAACTAAAAACACGACAAAATACGCAATTTTACTTACGGTGCTTTTCTCAAAAGCTGCATGCATGGACTGAAGGATCATGGAAAATATAGTTAGCAATAATAAGCTTCCAAGTAATTTACCATTGAAGATTAGTTCATGAAACAAAAAATCCATAACCCCTCGGAAAACTTGTTTGAAGGAAAAACTGTCTGTATTTCGAATAAAATCTTTCAGCGACGTACGATCAACCTCTGGTAAATACCCTCCGTATTCACTACCAATGTTTTCCCAGTATTCCTCTACAGATTCTAATGAGATATCATCAATTAGTTGTTCTTGGATTTGCAAATCCCCATCTTCTGCTTTAACGATTATGGGAAACCATAAAGTGATGAATAAGATGATGAAACCCATAACTAATTTTTTAGTCATATGCTTGCTCCTTAAACCGTAGGCAGAAAATTTACAATTGCTTCAATTACTGCTGTAATTATAGGTATGGCAAGTAGAAGAATAAATATTTTTCCAGCAAGTTCAATATTCTTAGCAACCGAGTTCAGCCCTGCATCTTTCGTCATGCTCGCACCCAGTTCAGCTATATAAGCAATACCAATAATTTTCAATATGGTTTCGAGATATAATCCGGGAACACTCGCTTGCTCTCCCAATGATTGGATGACCTGAAATATTAAACGGATTTGTTGGATGACACTAGAGAAAATGATGATTCCCACTAAAATAATGATAAAAAACGCAAAACCTGGATTAATATCTTTTAAAATAATAAAGATTACACTAGCAACTATTGAAATAATAACTAATTGTAATATATCCATATTTTTCTCCTAAGGATTTATTACTTGTCCAATAAAAGTCATTTCGGCTATTAACAAGTGTATTGGAATAATTTCATAAATCTTCTATTCTCCTAAAATAGAAAAACCGATTTTATCTGATTAAATAAATCACTCAGCCCATTAATGACAATATAGAGAACGATAATAAATCCAACTAAAGTTGCGAACTGTGCTATTTCTTCCTTGCCCATCTGCTTTAATATCGTATGGATCAGAGCAAGGATGATGCCAATGCCTGCGATTTGAAATAAAACAGATATATCGGTGAGCATGCTCTTACCCCTTTCTGACTAGACGAGCAGTAACACGATAAATACACCTAAGAGCACACCTAAACTTCTGGCTAGTTTACTGTATTTATGATGCTCGTCCCGCGCATCTTCAAGTTCACGTTCTAAATGAGTCAAAGCAAGACGTATTTGTTTTTGCTGTTGGATAAAATCATGTTGACCTAGTGAACTGCCAAATTGTTTAAGAATCTCAACCTCATTCTTTCTGTAACTGGCTAATTCGGCCAACTCCTCTGCCCTCTTATTCCAAAGTATCGTAAAATCTGTTTCAGCTGTTTTCATATCTTCACTAAGCAGATGGAAAAATTGACTGACTGGGAATGGCAGCTGGTTTGCAATTGTACGAAACGCCATTTGGAGGGGTGATTGACTATACGTTATTTCAGCTTCCAAAAGCTGCAATGCACTTTGCAGTTGCCTAATATGCTTTGGTCTTTTCTCAAATCGATTACTTATATACATCCCTATACATGTGGAAGCGATAATCAGTAATACAGCACCAAGCCACTTCATTTCCATCTGTCCCCATAATGTTGAATTCTTTTCCCATTCGAATCGAAAACCTGCACTTGATGATACGTAGATGTGCGTTTGCCAAGAACAATAAACCGTTTGAAAACTCCCGCTTTAACCATATTTTCTAGTAGCGGACGTCGCTTAATATCATCTAAAGCCTGACCGTGGATGGAACAAATAATCGTTACTCCAGAGTGGATCGCTTCCCAAAGTGCATGGATGTCCTTTTCCCCACCGATTTCATCTGCTACCAAAACTTCTGGTGACATAGAACGAATCATCATCATCATTCCTTCTGCTTTTGGACAACCATCCATTAAATCGGTCCGTAATCCAAGGTCATGTTGTGGAACGCCAAGTATAGAAGCCCCAATCTCCGAACGTTCATCGATGACGGCAACCTTCCTTGCAAATTTGTCTTTCCAACCTGAAGAAATAATTCTAACTATATCGCGGATCAACGTTGTTTTCCCTGACTGGGGTGGGCCGATTACTAATGTATTTACGTAGTTGTCTTCATAAATGAATGGTATAAAGGGCTCGGCAACACCTATTTTTTGTCTTGCTACACGAATATTAAAGTAAGAGATGTTCTGTATGGTTTTTACGGAACCGTCCATGGTGTTGACTCTTCCCGCAATCCCCACCCGATGACCACCTTCTATGGTGATATAACCTTCTCGCAATTCGTTTTCTAACCGGTATAAGGAGTACTCGCTCAATTGATTCAACAAAAACATACCGTCATTTTGACTAGGTAAAACTTCTGTTATCCACTCCACTTCATCTTCAAAGATCAATTCAATGGGCTGATTGATTCTGCAGCGAATTTCTTCAAGCTTGTCCCAGCGGTTCCCAACTCTTAGGGCAACCCAGCTTTTTAAATCTGGTGGAAAAATTCGCAATATCTCTTTCATATAACTTTTTCTCCTATCCTTTCTCGGTTGAAGACTATATAGAAAATGTATGAAGAACAAATTAAAATATGCTTATTACATCTATTCATAGAGGAAAATTCAGTGAGAGGATTTGGGGTAGAAATACAAAAAGGGCAGCATGATGTTCATGCTACCCTCATTTTATATAGTATTAATGTGCACGTGAAACGTATTTTCCTTCGTCTGTACTGATGACTAGTTTGTCACCTTTGTTTACAAAGAGTGGGACTTGGACAATCAGGCCCGTTTCTAATGTAGCTGATTTAGAGCCGCCGCTTTGCGTATCTCCCTTTATGCCAGGTTCTGTTTCCACGACTTCAAGTTCTACGTTTTTAGGCAGATCAATCCCTAAAATTTCTCCCTCATAGGATACAATAGAAACTTCCATGTTTTCCTTAATAAATTTCAATTCATGCTCTAATCTGTTGGCAGGGATTTCAATTTGTTCATACGTATTCGTATCCATGAAAGCATATGAATCTCCTGAACCGTAAAGGTACTGCATCGTTTTTGTTTCTATATGTGCCCGCTCTACTTTTTCACCGCCACGAAATGTTTTATCTTGAATGTTCCCATTTCGTAAATTACGTAATTTACTGCGAACAAACGCTGCACCCTTTCCTGGTTTTACATGTTGGAATTCAATAACCTGTACAAGATCACCATCTACTTTAATGGTCAAGCCAGTTTTAAAATCGTTTACTGAAATCATAATTTTCCTCCTTGAACTCTACAGTTGAATAAATTCTTTGGTGGAGAAGGTCAATCGCTCATTTCCTTCTTCCGTGATTACAATATCATCCTCAATACGACAACCACCGAGACCTGCAACATAAATACCAGGCTCTACTGTAACTACCATACCAGGCTTAAGCGTCTCTTTAGATAGATGAGAGAGTCTTGGTGCTTCGTGTACTTCCATTCCCAGGCCGTGTCCTGTGGAATGACCAAAGTTTACACCATATCCCATTTCCTTGATATAATCCCTTGTTATCGCATCTGCTTCCTTACCGGTCATACCCGCTTTGATTTCATTTACCCCGCGTATGTTTGCCTCTAACACAATATCATAAATTTTCCGAAGGTCATCGCTGACTTCTCCAACCGCTACTGTGCGAGTTATATCGGAGCAGTAACCATTGTATAGCGCTCCGTAATCCAGCGTCACTAATTCGCCAGATTGGATTTCTTTCTCAGATGCTACGCCATGTGGCATTGCTGATCTGTATCCAGAAGCAACAATCGTATCGAAGCTTGAGGAGGTTGCTCCATTTCTTCTCATGAAAAACTCCAGCTCATTTGCAATCTCGATTTCTTTTACCCCTGGTTTAATATAGGATTGTATGTGTGTAAAAGCATCGTCGGCTATTTTTGCTGCCTGCTTCATAACAGCTAGCTCTTCAGGAGATTTAATTGTACGTAGGCTTTCTACAAGCCCACTTACTGGAAGCAATTCTACATCAAATGTTTTTTTATAGGTTTCATATTGTCCATATGTAGTATGGTCTTTTTCAAATCCAACACGTTTTACCTGTAGAGCATTCAATTGTTTTTTGATTTCTGATTCCAAGCCTTGTTTATGTTCGATTATCTCGAAACCTTCAGCTTGCGCTGCCGCCTGTTCTGTATAGCGGAAATCCGTAATGAATAATGCATTGTTTTCCGAAATGATTGCTACACCAGCAGTTCCGGTAAAACCGCTAATGTATCTTCTGTTTATTGGACTAGCGATTAGAATAGCATCTAGTCCATGGTCCTGAAACTGCTGCCGTAGCTTTTGTAATTTAACCATTTTCTCATTCCTTCCCTGCGCATACATCGATAATATATCATGTTTTTTAGTTTATCATAATGTTTGCAGGAATGGTAACGTTAGCTTTCCGTCTTTTGCTCCAAGGACCTTATCTGCATCTCATGGTAATCGTAGGAAATAGAATATCCCACAAACAGACCATATAATATAAATACACATAATGTAGTTATCCATGTATTTGCATCAAGTTCCAGCATTCTCTTCGTGTATGGAAAAATTGGTTGCAGAAGAAAGAATACGATTGTCCATAGTACAATTCCATAACCGACACCAACCCACATGGAATCTATTTTTCTGAATATCATATGGTAAATAACTGCGGGAACTAAGGATAAAATACTTGCTATAATAATCGCTATCACATGTCCGGAGAAGCGGTCAACCCACCCTTCCTGAACCCAAGGCTTCAATAAATATGTCTTTGGTGAAATTTCGGAGAAATTAAAGTAATAGGAAACAGCTAATAATGCACTCCAGATGAAACCACCAACCAATCCAATAACTAGCGCTCGCACAAATAACGTTCCCGTACTAGGAATCTGTGCACTTTTATTGTCGTTTTCCATCTTCGATCACCTCCATTTGTAGTATGACCAATCAATTCTATTTCTATCATTGGAAGAATGACTAAAATGTCATGATTTTGTGAATTAAAATTCTGAAAACCGATAGTTTTATTATGATGTTTTTAGTACAATTAAGATAAGGGACCTATTCTCCTACGGGATTCAGACTTTCACATTCTTTCATGTATAGTTTTTTGCAGATAGTCAAGACTGGTAATGGTTTTACCTATTGAGCACATGGAAATTTCTGAGTTTCCTAAAAGCGAAGTTGTGGTATATGCTAGTAGTATGTATTATTTGTTCGATGGAAAGGAGGACTTCTTCATGAAGCGTAAAAAAATAGCTTACCTATTCTACCTCATCATGATTCTTGCTGGATTTGGACTCGTCACGCAGTTGTTTGGAAATACTCGAGGTTTCTTGACTAGTATGTTTATGATGCTTGGTTTTGCTGTAGCTATTTTTGCGTTACTTTATTTTCTTGTCAACCGATCAAGAGGTTCGTCCGACGAAATGAAAAAGTACAAACAAGCAGTCAAACAATCAAAATCAAAATACAATCAAGCTGCACCAAAAAAAACTGCACACGTTCCTGCAATAAATAAAAAAGCCGCTACGGCACGTAAAGTGAAAAAACGACCTACCCATTTACGTGTCATTGAAGGCAATAAATCTAAAGAAAAAGACCGAGCAACTTTCTAAGTAACTCGGTCATTTTTATTTGGTTTTATAGACTGTTTCGGTATGTTTTTGCTATCTTCATCTCGGCCATCTTGCTAAAAAAGTATCTGCTCTTGCTTTTCCCACTGCAGCCAAATGCGACTTTTCCTCATCAGATATATTTAAATCTGTAGCTAGAATATTTTCAACAGGGATAAAAAGTATATTGTTTTCCTCCGACTTTGAGATATACCTCATGTCATGTGCTTTTTTCATTGTATGGAATAATGCATAAAACATATTGAATGCATTTGTAATTTTCTCTTCTTGGTTTCCTTCACTATCTTGTTCAGTCAATTTTATACCTAATACCGGGCGCAGCTGATGCTTTTTTTGTCCAAATAACCACAGAGGGAAATTACTTAATAAACCACCATCAACAATAATGTTCTTTGTTCCTTTTTTTCCTGGAAGCTTCTTAGGCATAAAGAAAAAAGGAAAACCTGCACTCATACGCACCGCTTTTGCAACTGGAAAATCATTCGGGTGGATTCCGTAATATGCCATTAAATCATCCGGAAAAACGACAATTCTCCCCATTGACAAGTCACTGGCGATAACTTTTAAATAACCTTCCTTAATATCTTTAAATGTTCTAATATTTTTCGCAGCTAACTTTTCCGTGAGCCATTCTTCCAACTTATCTCCCTTATAGATACCCATTTGAAAATATAATAAAGGCCATTTTAGTAATGGAAGATATTGGGTAATTAATGGTGGATCCATAAATAATTTAACATCCAATTCATAAATAAGTTTTTCGATTTCTTCATATGAGTAGCGAGCAGCTATTAATGCAGACACAATCGCACCAGCCGATGTACCGGCAGTGCGTTCGAGCTGAAGTTGGTGATTATCGATGCTCTCCAGTACTCCCATATAGGCATAGGCTTTCACCCCACCACCCGAGAAAACTGCATCAATCCGCATGACTCTCCCCCTAAATGTTTAGATAGTATTATATTTACTAGGGTGAGATGTTGTTTTAGAACTATTTTTTCATATATGAACCCTTTACATACTTAACTGAGCCGCCCACGGAAAGCGAAGGTGTTTTGGGTGTGCGGGGCATAGGCCTAAATTCACTTATCAGCAATCTATTTAAATTATTCATAAAAAAACACGCAAAAGTTAGGATGAGTCTGCTAAACTTGCGTGTTTATTTATTTTTGGATAATTGCTGTATTTCTTTTAAATCTTTCAATCGATTCTCATCTGCCTTAAAATAATTGACTAAATCACTGATGCGATCAATTGAATTCCAACTTAAATGATGTTCAATTCCTTCAACATCGTTGTAGATATTCTCTTTATCCACTCCAATGATTTCCAAGAACTCTTCAAGCAAATCATGGCGATATAACAACCTTTCACCCATTTCTTTGCCTTTCGATGTTAAAACGAATCCACGATATTTCTCATAATTGACATATTCACTTTTATCCAGTTTTTGAATCATTTTTGTAACAGAGGAAGGATGGACATCCAGTTCTTCTGCCATGTCCGATACTCTGGCATAACCTTTAGTTTCAATGAGGATGTATATTTGTTCAATATAATCCTCCATACTTGGCGTTGGCATAATAACACTCCATTTCATTGTGCATCTTTTTTTATATAGCGCAACATTTTTTCTATTACATAAAGGATATCGTAAAAATTATGTTGGAACAAGTAATTATCCTTAGAAATGAAAAAAAGACCCGTTAGAAGGAGCAACTTTACATGATTAACGTAAGATTGCTTCCTAACTAACAAGTCTTTTAATTAGCTATTATAAACCACATTTTAATTGGGCACCACAGCTTGTACATGTATTACATCCACCAATTTCTTCAACATTACCTTTACGGCAAACTGGGCAAGTATCCCCGATTTCCGATCCGATTTTAACATTAGTGGAGTCTAATTCTTGAATGGTGTCCATTAATACTACTTTCGGTTTATCGATTTCATTTTCCTCATCAAATAACTCTGTCTGCTCTCCAACTGTGTTTTCTTCAGCTTTCAGAGTCAGAACTTGGGAATCTCTACTACCATCTACATAAACCGTTCCACCTTTTGCTCCACCTTTGTATAAACGTTCATACACCTGTTCCACTTGCTCTACAGTGTATCCTTTTGGAGCATTAACAGTCTTCGAGATTGAACTATCTACCCAACGCTGAATTACACATTGTGTATCTGCATGCTCTTCCGCTGTTAGATCCATGGAAGAAACAAACCAATCTGGTAAGTTATTAGGATCAACATCAGGGTTATTTTGTAGATACTCTTCAACAATTCCTGCATTTACTTCGATGAATTTTCCTAAACGCCCACTTCTAAAGTAAGAGAAGGAGAAGTATGGTTCAAGTCCTGTGGAAACCCCAACCATTGTACCTGTGCTTCCTGTTGGAGCTACCGTCAACAGGTGAGAGTTACGTATTCCGTATTTCAAGATATCTTGACGGATATCCTCAGGCATTGTCTTCATGTAACCTGTATTAATGAAAGCTTCTCTCAATCTCATTGTCTCTTCTTCCGTCTCTCCAACTAAGAAAGGAAAACTTCCTTTTTCTTTTGCGAGTTCAATGGATGCACGATAAGCAGTAGTTGCAATTACCTCAAACACTTTGTCAACAAGTTCGTTACCTTCTTTTGAACCATATTTCGTTTCACAGTAGATTAATAGATCATGCAGCCCCATTACCCCTAAACCTACACGACGTTCGCCTAGTGCTTGTTTACGGTTTTCTTCCAAGAAGTAAGGAGTCGCATCGATTACGTTGTCCTGCATCCTCACACCTGTTCGTACGGTTTGTTTAAGCTTTTCAAAGTTAACCGTCTTATTTTCTTTATCTGCCATTTCAGCAAGGTTTACTGCTGCAAGGTTACAAACACTATATGGTGCCAATGGTTGTTCACCACATGGGTTTGTTGCAACAACTTGCTGGCCATATGCTGATGCATTTGTCATATCATTGGCATTGTCTATAAAGAAAATTCCTGGTTCTGCGGAATATGTTGCACAAACATTAATTAAATTCCAAAGTTCTTTTGCACGAATTTTACGGTAAACACGAACGCCATATCCCATTTCTTCCCACTTACGCACATCACCGACTTCATGCCATTTTTCATTATATGCCTTCATTTCTTCTGGTGAATAATTTTCCACATCCGGGAAGCGCAGTTCATACATTTCGTCATTCTCTACAGCTTCCATGAACTCTTTAGTAATACAAACAGAAATGTTTGCACCCGTTAAGAATTCAGGATTATGAACGCTGTACGTTCCGCCTTCCTTCAATTTCAATTCTGCTTCGCGCATAGCATCTTCGGTGAAGCCACCTAAACCTGGGAAATGTTTGTAGTTCACAACACTTGTGTACAGATCTATTTCTGTTTCAGTTAATGGTTTAAAATTCAACTTTTCTTTAGCTAATCGTTTAATTTGCTCGTCCTCTGTATTCTCAATCAAATATCGTAGAATACGTGGATTTTGCATTTTAGAGATGATAAATTCAATAATATCTGGATGCGAATCTACGAGCATTATCATTTGAGCTCCACGTCGTGAACCTCCTTGTTCAACAAGGTGTGTAAGCTTTGCGATATCGTCTAACCAGGAAACGGAACCAGATGATTTTCCGTTTACTCCGCGAGCTAGTGTATTTCTAGGACGGAGAGTCGAACCGTTTGTTCCTACGCCACCGCCGCGTGACATGATTTCCATCACTTGTTTGCGGTGATCAGAAATACCCTCTCTTGAATCCTTTACATAAGGCATCACATAACAGTTAAAATAAGTTACCTCTGTATTTGCCCCAGCACCGTAGAGAACCCGTCCAGCTGGTACAAAGTTTAAGCTTGCCAATTCATTATAAAACTCATCGAAGGATTTCATTTGTTTTTCTTCAGATTTTTCAACAACTGATAAACCTGTTGCATTTCGTTTTGCGATTTGCTCATAAAAGATTTCCAATGGTTTATCAATAACATCTAGGGAACGGGTGATGATACCAGTTTTTACTTCATCTTCATTGTCCAACGCTGATAAAAACTCATCTAAGACTTTGACTTTCACTTCATTTGCTTCCCAATCAATCGCTTGTACAAATCCTAATCCTCTTGCTGGGAATTTCGGATCAGATTTTACAGTCAAAACGACAAAATCCCCGACTTTTAGTGTCACTTTCTCTGTATCCTTGTAAGCATACCTATCAAGCATTACCAATCTGGAAACGCCTGAATGGGTAAGCTTCATATCTTCGGTTATCGGATGGACAGCATCAAACAACTCAATGTCCTTATTCAATGAAGCAATATCAATTCCATTTACTTTTTCTAAAACTGTCGACATTAAATCGCTCCCTTACTCATCTTTTTCTATTATTTATGTTATAATTACTAAGTACCACATCTTCAATGTTTTAAAACAACATGTTGTAGTATTAATGTATAAGTCATACTATATATTGTGTTAACACCTTTGTCAATCGTTTAATCCCGTAGTTTTTTTATGTAAAACACCAATAAGCAACATAACTCGACATTTTAAGAATAAAAACTATGGAGTTAAATAATGACAGCACAAAAACTTTCCATGTAATTAAAAGTATTTTATAATAAAACAGATTAGATATGTGAAAGACGGGGGAAATTAAATGGAAGTATTAATTATTGTTTTAGTAGTACTATTAGCTATATCAATTTTCCGTTATTATAGACAGAAAATGTATCTAAGTGTACTGACACAAGATCAATGGATCGAAGGATATCGTAAAGCGCAATTGATTGATGTCCGGGAGCCACAAGAATTTGATGCAGGACACATCCTAGGCGCCAGAAATATACCTGTTACTCAATTAAAGCAACGATTAATCGAAATTCGTAAAGATAAACCAGTATATTTATATTGCCAAAAAAGCAGCCGTTCTGCACGTGCAGCGCAAATCCTCCATAAAAATGGCTACAAAGAGCTTTATCAATTAAAAGGCGGATTTAAAAACTGGACAGGTAAAATCAAGGCAAAATAAGAACAAAATAAAGAGCTATACCGGCGAAAATAATTTCCGGTATAGCTCTTTTATCCGATTACCATTTCGATAAATTCATAATATCAACAAATATACACCTGCCCTATTCATAGGCAGGTGTATTTCATTAGAATGATTAATTATTCTCTTCACTTACGTAGCGCAAAATTGGCTTACGCGATGCTGTGGCCTCATCCAAACGTTTTACAGCTGTAGTCTGTGGAGCTTCCTGCACAATCTCCGGGTTAGTCTTCGCTTCCTCAGCAATTTGGAGCATTGCATCGATGAAACCATCCAATGTTTCTTTCGACTCCGTTTCAGTAGGCTCAACCATAATTGCCTCTTCCACAATTAATGGGAAGTAAACTGTAGGTGGATGAATTCCTAAATCCAACAGACGCTTAGCAATGTTTAATGTCTTCACTCCGTTTTTCTTCTGTTTATTACCAGATAAGACAAATTCATGCTTACAATGTTGCGTAAACGGAAGCTCGTATTCTCCTTCAAGGCTACGCATAATGTAGTTTGCGTTTAGTACCGCGTATTCACTTACCTTCTTCAGGCCTTCAGGACCCATCGTGCGGATATACATATATGCTCGCACATTTATTCCAAAGTTTCCGTAATAGCCTTTCACCATACCAATAGATTGCGGCAAATCATAATCCAGATCATATTCACCATTATTTTCACGGACTACTGGTTTTGGAAGGAATGGCGCGAGCTCCTCAGATACACCAATAGGTCCTGATCCTGGACCCCCTCCACCGTGTGGGCCAGTAAATGTCTTATGCAAGTTCAAGTGGACCGCATCAAACCCCATATCTCCAGGACGAGTATAACCCATAATTGCGTTTAAGTTTGCACCATCATAGTACATTTTTCCACCAGCATTATGAACAATCTCTGACATTTCCAAGATTTCAGTTTCGAACAGACCTAAAGTATTAGGGTTTGTTAACATAAGTGCTGCAGTATTTTCATTAACGACCTTTTTCAAATCTTCAACGTCCACTAGCCCTTTTTCATTGGACTTCACTTCAACTACTTTGAAACCTGCAACTGCAGCAGAAGCAGGATTTGTACCATGGGCAGAGTCCGGCACAATAACCTCATTACGATGGTGATCACCGTTTGCTTCGTGGAAAGCTTTAATCATCATTAAAGCAGTCCACTCTCCTTGTGATCCGGCAGCAGGCTGTAGAGTGATTTCATGCATACCTGTAATCTCTTCAAGATGGACTTGCAAATCATACATCAATTCAAGTGCACCTTGTACTGTTTTCGGATCCTGATAAGGATGGATATGACTAAATCCAGGGAGTCTTGCAATATCCTCGTTGATTACCGGATTATATTTCATCGTACAAGACCCTAGCGGATAGAATCCGGAAAGGATACCGAAGTTACGATTGGATAATCCGATATAATGGCGCATTAATTCCAGCTCACTGACTTCTGGTAATGCAGCATCCGTCTTACGTACATATTCATCTCCAAGTTCCGCTTCCAAATCAACTTCTGGAACATCAAGCGGCGGTAGATTAAATGACGTTCTACCTTCTTTATTACGTTCAAATATTAATGGAAAGTTCTCTTTAGCCATTGATATCCCTCATTTCTTTTACGAAAGCATCGATTTCTTCTTTAGAACGAATTTCTGTTGTCGCAATCAGCATGTGGTTTTCCAATTCTGGGTATACTTTGCCAAGATCAAATCCGCCAATAAATCCTTTTTCAAATAACTCATCATTTACAACAGATACCGGCTTGGAAAGTTTAACTACAAATTCATTGAAAAATGGTCCATCAAATTTAGCTGATAAATTTGCTTCTGCTAACTTTTGCTTTGTATATCTTGCCTTTTGCATATTTAATTTAGCCATTTCTTTAACACCATTCTTACCTAGAGCACTCATCGCAACTGAGCTAGCTAAAGCGTTCAACGCCTGGTTTGATGTGATGTTCGATGTTGCTTTCTCACGTCTAATATGCTGTTCTCTTGTTTGTAAAGTTAAAACGAACCCGCGTTTTCCATCTTGGTCTACCGTTTGACCAACTAAGCGACCAGGTACTTTTCGCATCAGCTTTTGAGTCGTTGCAAAATAACCACAATGTGGCCCACCAAATTGTGCTGGAATACCAAACACTTGTGTATCACCTACAACAATATCTGCGCCAAATTCACCAGGAGGAGTCAAATACCCAAGTGATAATGGGTTACTGGAAACGACAAACATCGTTTTCTTTTGTTGTTTAATCAGTTCATTAATCTTTGCCAATGGCTCGATTTGACCGAAAAAGTTAGGATATTGAACAAGAACTGCAGCAGTATTTTCATCCAGTTCCTTTTCCAATTGTTCTAAGTCAGTCACACCATCTTTATAATCGATCTCAACGATTTCTAATTTCTGTCCATTCGCAGCGGTTTCAACAAGCTGACGATATTCCGGATGCAAGGCAGCTGAAACAAGGACTTTTTTGCGTTTTGTCTGGCCAACACTCAAATTGACTGCTTCGACTACAGCCGTTCCTCCATCATATAAGGAAGAGTTGACGACAGGCATTGCCGTTAATTCCGATATCATCGTCTGGAATTCAAACATAGCCTGTAATTCGCCTTGTGTGATTTCCGGTTGATATGGTGTGTAAGCTGTATAGAATTCTTGTCTTGAAATGACGTGGTCAACAACGGATGGAATGAAATGATCATATACACCCGCCCCTAAAAATGATCGATACTCTGTTAAGTTCGCATTTTTACTTGCCATTTCTGTAAGTTCTTTTTTCAACTCATATTCACTTGTTGGTTTTTTAAGATTTAATTCCCTGTCCAGTCTTACTTCTTGTGGGATATCGGAAAATAACTCTTCAGTGGATGATACACCGATTTTATCCAACATTTCCTTTTTGTCGGTTTCAGTCATTGGTAAATAACGAAATTCCATTACTATGTCCTCCCTATTTATCTCGTTTATAAAATGGTGTTGCTACCACTTTTGCTTTTAACTGGCGCTTTCTTACTTGCACTAAAACTTCTGTTCCGATTTCGGTATAGTCGATATCAAGGAGAGCACGACCGATATTTTTCTTTAAAGTCGGTGATTGTGTACCTGTCGTAACATGTCCAATTACCTTTTCATCAGATACTACGTCATAGCCTGTACGTGGAATTCCTTTATCAATCATCTCAATACCTACTAATTTTCTCGTTACACCATTCTCAATCTGTTGTTTAAGTACATCTTTCCCAATAAAGTCGGCTTCCTTATCCACTTTTACTGCAAATTTAAGACCTGCTTCAACTGGTGTAATTGTTTCGGAAAGCTCCTGACCATATAATGGCAAATTGGCTTCAAATCGCAAGGTGTCCCGTGCACCAAGCCCCGCTGGAACAATTCCGTCTTCCTTACCACTTTCTAAAATGAGGTTCCAAAGTTCAGCGACACTTGCTGGTGCTATATAAATTTCAAATCCATCTTCACCGGTGTATCCAGAACGTGAAACTAAAGCTTTATCAGCAATTCCTTCAAAAGCCACATCCGATTCAAATCGGAACGGCTTAATATCTGAGAGATCCGTTTCTGTGAGTTTTTGCAGAATTGATTCCGCTAAAGGACCTTGAATGGCGAGTTGTGCATAGTTATCAGAGTCATTAACGATTTCCAGTTCACTTTCCGTATAACTATTATGTTTTGTGAGCCACTCGTAGTCTTTATCAGTATTCGCCGCATTGACGACAAGAAGGTAATTATTTTCCTCCAACATATAAACGATCAGATCATCAACTACTCCACCATTTTCATTACATAAAAATGTATAATGTGCTTTTTTCGGTGATAGTTTACTAATATCATTAGTAGTCATCTTTTGAAGGTATTCAACAGATTTTTCCCCTCTGACAACAATTTCGCCCATATGAGATACGTCAAATAGACTCGCTTTTGTTCTTGTCGCTTCATGCTCTTCTTTAATCCCAGAAAATTGAACCGGTAAATCCCAGCCTCCGAAATCAATCGTCTTAGCCCCATATTTCTCATACTCCGGATAAACTGGTGTCTTTTTTAAAGTAGTCACCTAATGTCCACTCCCCTCAAATAATTAATAAACTTATTATGCATTAATAATGAAACCTGAATAATTATAGTATATTCAGATTTTTTAACAAAAAAATAGAGATTTCCTTATTAAAGAAATCTCTGTCCTTGTACCAGAAAGTTGCATATTTACATAGAAAATCTTCTAAGTAAATACTTGCTTCTTGGGTGGTTTACAGGATATGTAAACGCTCTCCAGAGTTGTGTCCAATAAGAGTCTTTTTGCCTGAGAGATTCGTCTTCAACTTGCTCCTTCGGCGTTACATCAAATGATGTAATCTCTCCCCTTATCTTCATCCACGGCATATATTTTCAGTTAATGGTAAAACTACATCTATAATAAGAAAATTTCTATTCTTGCATTGAATAATACCATATTTTTTAGGAAAGGTATAGTGAAATCCAAATTTTAATTAGCTAAAAAGGGTGTATCATATGGATTTTATTAAATTACAAACAGATCAGACATTTATTAAAGAGTTAGAGAAGAGAGTGGAAAGTGATGGTCCGTTCACTTCTCATCAACTTTTTTCACTTGCACACCAGGCAGATCAGGCTAAAATAATCCCCTCCTTTACTGGATTAAGAAGTCTGGACTTTCTTCCACATATGTCTTTTCTTGATCATCAATTGGTGACGGCCAAGGAAACAATAGAAAAGATGAATGGTAGAGCGATTCTTGCAGATGAAGTAGGACTTGGAAAGACAATAGAAGCGGGATTGATACTTAAAGAATATATGTTGCGTGGACTCGTAAAAAATGCGCTGATATTAGTGCCAGCTTCACTCGTTAATCAATGGGTCAATGAATTAAATCAAAAATTTTATATCCCTGCGGTTTCCCATAGAAAAAATTATAATTGGGATGGAAATTATATACTCGTCTCCTCCCTTGATACTGCTAAACGTTCACCACATCGGGAAGCAATTCTAGCAAATGAATATGATTTTGTTTTGATTGATGAAGCACATAAGCTGAAAAACCATAAAACGAAAAACTATCAATTTGTAAGACAAATTAAGAAAAAATATTGTTTACTATTAACTGCAACACCGATACAAAATGATTTAATGGAGATATTTAATTTAATTGCGATACTTCGTCCAGGTCACCTTGGTGATATGACAACTTTCAAACAAAAATATACTGGAAATAAAGGTAAAGTGGAAGCAGATACTTATTTGAAACAATTGATAGAAAGGGTGATGATTCGAAACACGCGAGAAAATACAGATTTAAAACCCTCGAATCGCCATATCAATACAATTTGGGTTGACTTTTCAAAGGATGAAGCCAGTGTATACGATCGATTAAATAACTTGAAAAAAGTAAATGATATGTTTACAAAAATGACATTATTACGAGAGATGTGCTCTTCAAGAGAAGCGTGTTATTTATCATTAAACAAGTTGCTTGAATCTCATGGGGAAGATGAAGATATCCAATCCATTATACAAGATATCGGTCAATTGCCTGCCCATTCAAAAGCAGATAAAGCCGTTGAATTGATCCAGTCCATTGGTGATGAGAAAGTTATCATTTTTACAGAATATAGAGCGACTCAGCTTTATTTACAATGGTATTTGCAACAACACGGTATCAGCTCCGTGCCTTTTCAGGGAGGGTTTAAACGAGGAAAAAAAGATTGGATGATTCAGTTATTCAGGGATCGTGCACAAGTATTAATAGCTACTGAAGCAGGTGCTGAGGGAATCAACTTACAGTTTTGTCATCACTTGATTAATTATGACCTACCATGGAATCCAATGAAGATAGAACAAAGGATTGGCCGAATCCATCGATTTGGACAAGAAAACGATGTCAAAATTTATAATATAGCAATTAAAAATACAATCGAAGAACATATACTGACCATTCTTTATGAAAAAATACAACTATTTGAGAATGTTATAGGTGAACTGGATGCAATTTTATCTGAATTAAATATAAATAACTTTGATAAAGAAATTGAATCGATTTATGCAGAATCTGATTCCTTAGGAGAAGCTAAGATCAAGTTGGAAAACTTAGCATCCATCGTTCATCAAATGGCTAATGAAAATAAGGCGGCAGGTGAATATTATGACAATCGCTAATTTAGAAAGTTTTATCGTCGAATTTTTTAATGCTTATGGGTGTAATGTCCAAAATCAAGAATCTGGCGTTATCCAAGTGGAGCTTACTGAGGAATTGGATAAAGCATTGATGAATCGCCCGTTCTACTGGCATTATATGAAGAGTCTCAATCAGCAAGGGGTCCCCATGTCGCTGACGTTGATTACAGACCCTGATAAAAGGGACATGAAGGGAGAATGGATTGATATCGGCAGTCCGCGCCTCCAACAAATATTTAACCATGTCACATCTCAAGAAAAATATGTGTTACTGTTTCAAGAGGTGGAAGCAGAGATAAATACACCCCTCTACCCTTGGCTGCTGGCCAACTTTAAAATCAGCTATAGCGGACGACAAAAAAAGGAAGAATTAATCTCCCTTGGTATTCACCTATTAAATGGAAAAATGATTGTTAACATGATGGATGAATTGGAGAAACTTACCCTCAAACAGCAAATTTCCGATTTATGTTATACAATCACCCCTATTATTACTTTATCAAGCGGATATAAACGCCTTGAGAAAATCATATTGAATTATATCGACAACCAACCAAAAGAATGGGCAAATGAAGCAATGGAGACATTAAATGAAGAAATCGCCCTTCTACAGCACTTTTACCAGGACGATTTGGACGATAAGATTCTAAAAAAAGAAGTTGAGGAATTGAATAACCGCTATACTCCAGAAATTAATATCGAAGTGATCAGCGGTGGTATAGTTTATTTATTGGACAACTTTCCTAAATCTTAACTTATTTTCCTCT
Source organism: Oceanobacillus luteolus (assembly GCF_042678205.1). Lineage (NCBI taxonomy): Bacteria > Bacillati > Bacillota > Bacilli > Caryophanales > Bacillaceae > Oceanobacillus > Oceanobacillus luteolus. The sequence continues at coordinate 22,158 of NZ_JBHUDE010000166.1, read as the reverse complement.
GATGAATAATTTGAAGGAGAATGGAAGCACCCCAAACCAACGGTTCAGAATAGCAGAATCCGATTGTTTCCCCGCTTCCTTTCTCACTTTCCTTTCTTCTTTTGAACTGTTTAAATATCTCACTATTTCCTCTGTCATAAACTTCAAGTAGTTATTTGTAGACATGATAAAACCTCCCTGATTTTTTTAATAGCTTACACCTCAAAAAAAATTTTATACAAAAAATAAAAATAAAGCAGGAATTTTGCAAACGTTGTCGAATTACATATAGCAAAAGGAGGTGACTCAGGCTTGAACCCGGCTTTACCTTTAGTTGAAGAGCTGCTCCATAACGCTATCACTACCAAAGCAACCGATCTTCACTTCTTCCCCGCTCGTAAGGAAACGAACGTATTTTTTCGCATTCATGGCAAACGCGTATACCACCGCTCCATCCAGACTAGTCAATATGAGCTATTGCTAACCTATTTTAAATTTACAGCTGGTATGGATATTGGAGAATCAAGAAAGCCACAAGACGGTAGTATTTTCCACCATTTTTCATCACTAGGCAGCTACTCCCTTAGACTTTCAACACTCCCCCTCGCTTCACTCGAAAGCTTGGCAATCAGAATCTTGCCAGAGGAGAATCTCCTGCCACTGGATAAACTTTTTCTTTTCCCAAATCAACTCAATACTTTAAAAAAATGGCTGACAAAAAAAGAAGGGATAATTTTAATTACCGGACCTACAGGAAGTGGAAAAACAACCACGCTTTACGCATTAATAAAAGCCTTAATGGAGAATAACACCTATCAAATGATAACGCTGGAGGATCCAGTTGAAAAACTGATTGATGGAGTGATACAAGTCCAAATTAATGAACAAGCAGGAATCACTTATCAGACAGGTTTGAAAGCAGCTTTACGACATGATCCGGACGTGTTGATGATTGGAGAACTTAGAGATGCAACTACAACCCGATTTGCATTTCAGGCTTCATTGACAGGCCATTTAGTATTAAGCACTCTACATGCAAAAAATACTACAGGAACGATTTACCGTTTACTTGAGATGGGAATCAATCAGCAAGATTTATTACAATCGTTACTTGCGGTTGCCAGTATTGAATTAGTCCCCATCAAAAGAAAAGATTCCTTTCAACGAGCAGCAATTTTGGAGTTATTAGATGGGGACGAATTGGCGAGAGCAATTCGACTAGAAGATGTAACGAATAAGTATCATTCTTTTGACCACTTAAGGAGGAAAGCATATGCGTATGGTTTCTTCTCTGAAGTTTATGACAAAGAAACGAGATATGTTGCCAGAAGAAATTCAAATGAGGTTTCTTAAACGATTGGAGCACTTTATTTCAAATGGTTATGCCTTACAAGATGCACTAGAAGCAATAGCATGGGACAAGGACCTTGCAGATATTTCCTCCCACTTTCTCTTTAGGTTAAAAGAGGGTGAACGATTGGAACTTATTTTTGAAGAAACAAAGTTCCATTCTTCTGTCAGTGCGTTTCTATCCTTTATCCACTCAAACTCCAATCTAAGAGAGGCAATAAAGAAATGCATCGAAGTCATGGAACAACGGTTTAATACAATGAAGAAACTCAAATTGATCATACGTTATCCTTTAATGCTTCTGTTTTTCTTTTCCTTAATTCTATTTTTCATTAACTATCATGTATTGCCTGCTTTTCAATCACTTTTCCTAACCTCATCGCAAGCACTAACGACAATAACCGTTGTAAAATGGATCATGGACTTTCTTCAATTTTCTTTAATATTTTGTTCGATTCTACTTCTTGCATTAACAATTCTTTGGAATTATTACAGTAAGAAGATGCCAATCGAAGAGCAGGTTAAAGTGACTCAACGAGTTCCACTCTACCGCCATTACTTGCGGATACAAACTTCCTTTCAATTTGCCACGCATTTCAGTTCACTGCTTAAAGCAGGTCTTTCCTTAAAAGAAATTCTCTATGAATTATCCAACCAACAGCGACTTCCGATTATTTCTTATTACGCTACACTCTTGATAAATAATTTGGAGCATGGTTTTCATATTAGTAATTTACTTAGAGAGTTTCCTTTGATTGAAGAACAGTTAGCCATCATCTTTCAAAAAAACGCTACAACTGATGTACTTGAGAGGGATTTAACTTTATATAGCGATATGCTTTTAGAAGAGATGGAACGGATGACCATTAAGATAATAACCGTTATTCAACCGATATTTTATATCATATTGGGCATTTTTATTATTTTCATTTACCTCAGTTTAATGTGGCCAATGTTTCAACTAATGAACACTTTTTAGAAAAGGAGAATGTAAAATGCTTAAAAATAATAAGGGATTTACGTTGATTGAAATGTTAATCGTTATGTTGATTATTTCTGTCTTGTTGATACTAATCATTCCCAATCTTACATCTCAGTCGAAAAATGTAAACGATAAGGGGTGTGATGCGTTAGTAGCTGTTGTTCAGGCTCAAGCGGATGCTTACTACTTAGACAAAGGTCAGACTGCCAGCAGTATTCAAACCTTAATTGAAAACAATTATCTTGAGGAAAATCAGAAGACTTGTGGGGATTCGCAAATAACGGTTTCTAACGGAAAAGCTACAATTAAATCACCTCAAAATTGAAATGAATAAAAATGGATTTACCTTTCTTGAGATGCTCATTGTTTTAAGCATAGTAGCTCTCTTGATGATTCTTACTGTTCCACTTCAATTTAACACTTTAAATAATCTAAAAGAGGAACAATTTATTGAACAATTGAAATTGGATGTTTTACTCGTCCAAAATCAGACGAGTCATCATGGAGTAAATCAAATGTCCATCAGATTTCACGATCATTATTACCGTGTATTACACGGTAGAAATCCTACCTACGCAGATCGAGATTATCCAGCTGGCTGGTCGACCATAGCAGGACAAACGATAAGATTTAAAGAAACTGGAACGTTTCTTGAACCTCGCAGGATACCCATGTATACACCAACGGATCGGATACATTTCGTATTTCCGCTCGGTAAAGGGAGGTTTTACGTTGAGAGGGAAAAACGGATACTCCATGATTGAGGTACTAGTTGCATCAACCATCTTCTTTCAAGTCATTTTAATTTTTATACCCATCCATTCACAACTGCAGATGGCAACAGACACATTATCAGATAAGAGATGGGCTTCTATTATATTACATGAAGAAATCCAACATTTTATATGGGAGGATGCTCCCCTCCTCCCTGCTACATTTGAAACAGAACTTAAGAATAGGGTTTTCAGCTTACATTTTTACGAGGAAGAAGGTTATGTGAAAGGATGTGTATACTGGATTAATGCAAAAAAAACGACAGAATCCTTCTGCCTATATGGCTTACCTTACAAATGAAAAAGGATTTAACCTTGTTACACTTCTTACGATGATAAGTCTAATTTTTATTACCCTGCCTTTTCTCGGATATGTCCTCCAAATCACAACAAAACCATCCGATAGTTACGAAGAGCTATCTGTTCATGAATTTTTCCGTTTTATCCGGGATGACATCATCTCATCACATTCTTATTTTATTAAGAAAGATGCCTTACACCTTATCCAAGAAGATGATGCAATCGTTATTATCAGCCAATACGATAATCTAATTCGTAGACAGGTTGAAAACAGAGGACATGAAATTTATTTGCGTGATATAGAGGGATTAGAATTTTATAGTCAACCTTATGGCATAAAAATAGTGATTACTGTCGAAGAAGGTGCTAGGTTTGAACGAACATTCACATTTTACAATGAAACCTAATGGATTTTTTCTCATTCACGTTTTATTTACCATATCAATTATATTTATCATAATCAGCACTAGTATTATCGCCTATCGTAATGAGCTTTTTATCACAGATAGACAGATAGAACAGAATCAAATAGAAACCTTATTCCAAATGGCTCGTGTAAAATATATAGAAGAGCAGAGAAAATCAGAAGAAATCTTACGAACTGCAAGATATACTTTTCCCTATGGTCAAGTCGAGATCACGTTGGGAAATGCTACTGAACATTATCGAAATTTAAACTTTCAAATAAGACTACAATCTCAACAAGAATTTTTCTCAATCAATCACTTGATTAGTGCGGAATTCTTCACCCCATAAATTATGTAAACTTTTCAACAAAGTCAATCTGTACCACCTTTCAAATTAATTTTCTAATATAATTAAAGTATATACAATGTGTATGATGTGGGGTGAAAAAATGGAAAACACATTAAAGGTGACAAATGTAATGAGTGACCCTACCAGATTCTATATTTATCAATATTTAGTTGAAAACCATCAGGATGTCAGCGTAGTTGATATTGGCAATACATTTGACATTCACCCGAATGTAGCAAGACTTCACCTATCTAAACTTGAGGAAGTAGGTCTTGTCACCTCCTACCTAAAGAAAACAGGAAAAGGTGGAAGACCTGGGAGACGCTATCAATTGTCGAATGAAGTGATTGAATTGAATTTTCCAGCCCGTGATTATAAGATTCTTTCATCCATTGCTCTAGAAGCGTTGATGGATCTAGGTGATCCAGGAAAAAAAGCCCTTTACGAAACAGGGAAAAAATATGGAAAAGAAGCAATGCGCAAGAGTTTGAACCATTTGGGCGAACAGTTAACAATCCAAGATAAAATCAAGCTATTGGAAAACGCAAGCAGAATTCTCGGAATGTATCCGGACTTCGAATACGAGAGCAACACGAATAGTATTTCTTTCTCAATCAATAACTGCCCTTTCAAGGAAATTGCCACTAACAACCATAAAATGGTATGTGAGATGCATCGTATTTTTATTAAAGGTATGTTTGAAGTTTTATTTACGTCGATTGACTTGATAGAAAAGCAAAATATGTTTGTCAATAAATGTAGTAATTGTGCATATACTGCAAAACTTTTAATTGTATAGGGTCAAACGTTTACAATATTTGTTTACTCGTTTATAATAACTATGAGATGTCAACTAGAAGGAGGGGGAAAGGGCATGGATCGTGTTTTTCGTATGCTTGCTTTTTGGACAGGTATCTTCGCAGTAATGTTCTATACTGGCGACATGATGGTACCAGCGGTTTTATCCCTGATCCAAACAGTATTTTTCCTTACAGTAAGCTATTTGAAATTATCTGAACGGACGTATATGTATTTATTCGGAGCTTATTTAACTGTATTTATCGTAGGTTATACGTGGTACTCCGAATTTATCCTTGTACCAGGTTTCGGAAGCTAAAAAACCCCAAAAAACCATGCATGGTTCGAATGCATGGTTTTTTATTATGAAAAATATCTCCTGCACGATATATTTAAACTGTTGATTAATGGATTCTCTTTTCCCGAAGTTCGCCGCCCCCGATACACCTTCGCTTTCCGTGGGCGGCTGGTGAGCCTCCTCAGGAGCAAGCACCTTGCGGGGTCTCACCGATGCTTCTGCTCCCACAGGAGTCTCCGGTGTATCGGGTGCAGCTCCAGCAAATATGTTGATTTGGTTCATTGAATAAGGGAATTAATTTTATTAAAACAATTAATACATATGCATCTAAGTTTCATCCGTTGCTTTAGAAATTGAAGGAATCCAGTGAGACCAATAAATTATGACAAGGAGCAGTCCAAATATTTCGAGACTCGTGCAGGAGGACAGGCCAGAGGAGACCCCGCAGCGTAGCGAGGCAGACTAAAATCGACCACGTCCTGTGGCAACGTCTGCATTAGCACTTCCTTTGTGTCGAAGCTCACGGCCACCTGCGGAAAGCGAAAGGGATTTGACTCGGTCCTCATGTAGAAATTTTTTATTCTTAAATACAATAAATCAAAGGTTTCGAACTACTATTTACTCACGAAAGAATGGATTGTATTGTTTTTCGAAGCCTATCATCGTGCTTGGTCCATGACCAGGGAATACTTCATAGTCATCATCCAATTGATATAATTTTTGACGTATGGAATGTTCTAACGTCGCTAAATCGCCTCCACGTAAATCTGTACGGCCAATCCCTTGCCTGAATAAAGCATCGCCACTAATCGCTTGTTTTGTATCAGTAAATACAAAACTTACACTTCCAGGTGAGTGACCTGGCGTATGAAGAACATGAATATTGAAAGGTCCTATTGAAAGCTCCCCTTCTTCTAGTACAATTTCTGCTTCAGAAGTAGTGATCCCTCCACTCACTAGTTTATACGAACCATTCAACATCGGATCAGTTAACCAGCTTTGCTCAGCTTCATTAATATAAACATTAGTTTGGTACTTATTTCTAACCTCTTCTACCCCACCGATATGATCATAATGTGCATGGGTCAATAATATAGCTAACGGACGTAATTTATTTGCTTCAATGTATTGAATAATCTGTTCCGCATCCCCACCTGGATCTATTATTAATGCATCTTCCCCTTTAGAAAGAACATAACAATTTGCACCTATGATTCCAACAGGCATCGTTTTAATATCCATTATATCCATCTCCTTCTACCAATCGAGAGTCTAACCAAAAACAATTCGGCTAGGTTATTTCTCGACAAAAATATTAATATGCTTTAAAATGAGTATAGAGTATTTACATAATAATATAAAGGAATTCCTTAGTGTTCCAATTTATTCTAAGGAGAATAGACATAAGGAGGGTGAACTTTTCATGAGCCATATTATATTAGGAATCATTTTCTTGTTAGTTGCATTACTTGCGGTAGTTTCCGTTATTCGTCAATTAAAATTTAAAAACTATTTGGCACTGCTCTTCTCAGCGATTACAGCATTATCTTTTGGCTTCTTTTCAATCGCAACAATCATTTCCGAGCTGTCTAATCTTTAAGATTAAAGCGTTAATAAATATAGCGTGTGAAAACAGCAGGAGATCAATAGATCTTCTGCTGTTTTTATATAAGAAAAAGGTAGAGAATGTTAGTCATTCTCTACCTTTTCTTCCTTGCCAAAGTCTACAAAACGGAATAAATCTCCATAGATGATATCATCGGAATAATTTAATTCCAAATCAACCTTTTCTTCAATCTCATCACAAGGAAATGTTGTTTCTGCATCATTTTCTTCTGCAGATTCTGTTTCCTCACTTTCAATCGGTTCACCTGTATTCACGTCGTAACACATGCCTGCAGTAGAGACATAATCGTTACTGATAAAGTCACCGTTTCTTAAAGCAATGTAGCCTTTTCTATCTTCGGAAAATAAGTCATTACCGAAATAGATGTCTGATTTATGCTCAATACCTAATAGACTAAGAATTGTTGGTTTCAAATCAATTTGTCCAGCAACTTCAGAAATCACTTCTCCCTCGCCATGCCCTGGGATATGGATAAATAATGGTACTTTTTGAAGTTGTACTTGATCAAATGGAGTTATTTCTTCTTTATCCAAATACATACTCATAGCACGGTTATGGTTTGCACTAATTCCAATATGGTCTCCCATTATAATAATAATTGAGTCTTCATAAAGACCAGCTTGTTTCAGATGATTGAAAAATTCTTCCATCGCTTCATCTGCATAACGTACTGCCGGGAAATAATTATTAAGTGTGTTGGAGTTGGAATTATAAGGTTCTATTGACTTATCCTCTTCATCTAATTCAAAAGGAAAATGATTTGTCAAAGTTATAAATTTAGTATAAAAAGGTTTTTCCATTGCTTGCAAATATTTTATGGACTGTTCAAAGAACGGTTTATCTTTCAATCCCCAGCCCACTGAATTTTCTTCATTTATTTCATATGCATCTTCACTATAGAAATGATCATATTCTAGGCTCTGATACATCCCATCACGGTTCCAGAAACTTTTATTATTTGCATGCAACACAGCAGAATAATATCCTTCTTCTCTTATAATCTCAGGTAGTGCATGATACTCATTTCCACCATGGGTGAAAAATACAGCACCACGAGATAAAGGATATAATGAATTTTCTACAAGAAACTCTGAATCGGATGTATTACCTTGACCAGTTTGCTCAAAGAAATTGTCAAAATAATACGTGTCTTCATCTTCAACCAACTTATTTAAAAAAGGTGTAATTTCTTGACCATTTACATCCCTACCAATTACAAAGTTTTGAATGGATTCTGCATTGATAAAAATGACGTTTTTCCCTTCGGCCGCTCCGAAAAGATCAGATTTTTCTTCGCTAATAACATTTTCATCTACATATTTTTTAATTTCAGGTATTTCATTTCCATCAGCGAATACGCGTTGCGATTCAGCCTTTGAATGAATAACTAAGTCATAGATGTGATAGTTGAATAACCCAATATTCTTGACTAGGTACTCCCGGTCAAATGCACGTGTGAATAATTGTGGTCTTTCCATTTCTGCAAGGAAAAAGTTTCCTGCTAATAGAAGTAATGACATTGCTAAAGCAAAAACTTTTCCGCGCTTCAAGTATTGTACCGAACCAATTTTTTCATCTTTTTTACTGAAGTACCAAATAATGACTACGTCAGCAAATAATAAAATGTCATATGGTTTTATCAATGTCAGAATACTAGAACCTAGATCAGCCATATTACTTCCCATGAACAACTGAGGAAGTGTAATAAAGTCCGTGAACTGTCGGTAAAATACTAGATTGGCAAAAACGAGAAAACTGAAAATAAATGCGGTGTACCGCAGATATTTCATTTGTCTCGATTGCTTTTTAAACCAAACTGATATTGCAAAGATCAGAAATGCAGATACAAACGGATTGATAAATAAAATTAATTCCTGCATTCCATTTTCAAGCTCGATATTAAACATAAAGCGGTAAACTATATATGTTTTTAAGCCAAATAGTAAGGTGGCTAACATATATAATGGTATTTTTAATTGTTTATTTCGCATATTAAATCCTCCCAAAAAAGTAAAAAGAACAGACTGAGGCTAGAAAAGCACAAATCTATTCCCTCTTTAAGCTGATTGTAAACTTTCATTTACAATCAGCTATATATATGACGTATTACAGGCAGCATAAGTTTCATATTTTTTACATTTTATCAATATTTTATTCTGAGATTATATTTTACTAGATAAAGAGGAAAAAATCCAGAGTTAATTTCCTGCCATATTTTGGCTAACCAGAAAGGCTCCACCGATTATGCCTGCATCATTCCCTAATTCAGCAAGCTTTATTTCACAACTTTCCTTAACACGAGGCAAGGCATAATGCTGGAAATATGAGTTGATGCGATTTACAAAAGGCTCACCTGCTTGCGAAACGCCCCCACCAATCAAAATTTTCTCTGGGTTCAATATCACTCCAATATTAGCGAATGTATGACCTAAAACATCAGAAACCCGATCAACGATACTTGTTGCTGCTACATCCCCTTCTGCAGCCAATTCAAAAACATCACGGGCTGTGACTTTTTTATTAGTTTCATAATGTTTTGCAAGTGAAGACTCGGGATATTTACTAATCGCTTCCTTTGCTTGTCTAACAATACCTGTAGCTGAAGCGATAGTCTCTAAACAACCATGATTGCCACAATTGCAATATGCACCATTTTCTTCAATTAATATATGTCCGAGTTCACCAGCCATACCATTGGTACCATTAAGGATTTTCCCTGCAGAAATGACACCACCACCAACTCCAGTTCCAAGTGTCACAGCAATGACATGCTGTGCTTGATTTCCGGCACCTTTCCAGTTCTCGCCTAATACAGCAATATTGGCATCATTTTCAATAAAAACAGGTAATCCTGATAATCCCTCTAACTCTTCAGTAATCAATTTATTCTTCCATCCAATATTAATCGCCTCGTGGACGACACCTGTTTGACTATCCACATAACCTGGTATGCCGACACCGATGCCCAGTGCTTTGTCTGTCGAAATGTTCATTTCTGATAATTTACTTTTCATAGAGTTCCAGCTATCATCTAAAATAGCGGATCCATTATTATCTATATTTGTTGGTATACTCCATTTATGAATTAATTCTCCATCGCTTGTAAATAAACCAAACTTTATTGATGTACCGCCCATATCCATACCTATCATATATTTCTCCATGTTTAGTCCCTCTCCCTGGCCATTTCCTCATTCTTTTCTTTTTGTAAAATTAATTTTCCATTTATATATTCTTCTTTTGAAATAAAATTCATTTTAGCAAGTTCTTCAAGTTCACTTTCCATTAATACAAGGTCACCTATCCGATTTCTCGAATAAATGAATGTGCCAAATTTTTTTAGAAGCATACGAACATCATATACTGTTTTCATATTTTCACCACTTTATATTATACCAAATAAATATATGTACAGAAAAGTATAATGGAACTACACAATAAAGGAAATAGGCAGGAAGGATTGTTTAAGAAGAGTTATGAGGGTTTATACAAAGCGGGAACTGCGAACTAATCAATTTACTTTAATATGGTATTCCTCATACGTAGAATCATTAATTTTATTATTTATATCCTAATTAGTTCGCAGTCACGTATTCATTCAATCGATGGCTTACCTTTTATTTTTTCTTGAATTTCAATAAAATCCTCGTTTTTTGGATCGAGACGGATAGCCTCTTCAATTGCTTTCGAAGCCTTTTCATCTTCCCCATTCATTTCATACAATAAGGCAAGGTTATAATATGCTTCGGGAAGAGGATTATGATACGTTACACTTTTCTCCAAATCAATCAATGCTTCATTATAGCGGCCTTGTTGGATATAGGCGTAGGAACGCTGGAACAATAGTGCACTTTCCATATCTCCTTCTAAACTTAGAGCGTCTGTCGCTTTGTTGATTACTTCATCAAACTCATTTTTCATCAAATGTTCTTGTATCTCCAAAAGTTGAAAAGACTGGCTGTTTTCATTTGCAGAAACACCATAATAACCAATAAAAATAAAAAGCAGTAATGTCACAATTGCTATTGCAAGTTGATTAAGTGCCCTTTTCTTACCAGGCATCCCAACAATTGCTGCAGCAAGGAAACCAGCTAACAAGCCTCCAACATGTGCTGCCATATCTACTTGCTCAAAAGAAAGTCCAATCACTAAATTAATAGCAAGAATAAGTAAGATACTCGTTCCAATTGTTTGAAAGAACAATCGCTTGTGAATTACACCAAAATATAGGAAGGCTCCGAATAAACCAAAGATAGCTCCTGAAGCTCCGGCACTTATACTGGTCGTAAAGGAAAAACTGGCGAGTGAACCACCTATACCTGCAATAAAGTAAATAAAAACAAACCGGGCATTACCGAAGATTTTCTCAATCGCGACACCTAAATAAAAAACGGCAAGCATATTTAGTGCAAGATGTATAAAACCAATATGGATAAACATTGCACTGACAAGGCGCCACCACTCTCCGTCTAATATAATTGCCGGGTTATACTTGGCTCCAAATTGAATCAACGTTTCAGTAGAAGTTGTACCACCGTTCATTTCCATGTAAATAAAGTACAGTACATTAATCACCATAAAAATGTAAGTAAAAACAGGTTTACCAAAACTGAAAATATTTTGCATTTCCTTCTTTTTACTATTTATCAAATGTATGAAGTTGACTTTTGTTTTTGCGATTATATTTTCTTTCGCTGCATCAGGTAAACTAAGATCATAACTGACTGGATTATTCAGCAAATCTCGCTGGAATCTTTCCGTTTCTTGCTCATAATCATCTTTATCAAAGTAATATACCTTCATACTTACTTTCGGTTTACCCTCAGCACTTAAAGGATTTTTTAATACTTCCCACGTATCCACAGGTTGATGGGTGGTGAAATACAAGTTATAGACTTCGATATTCTTACCAAACATTCTCTTTAAATTTTGTATTCGTTGAACTAGAAAAGAGACATCCTGTTTTAAATGATTTTTCCAATCAAACCCCTTATGTATTAATCGTACCACCGTTGATGAACGATTTTCGTATTTCTCCAACCATATTTCATCGTTTTTTTCATTCATATACAGTAGATTGAACTGATGATTCTTGATAAGTTCCTCTGCATAAGTATATAGAAGATATTGTTCATTTAAAGACATGTATTCACCTTCCTTCCCTTTATCATAGCAGATTATCATTGCTTAATATATTAATATATCGCCGCAAAATAAATAAAACCCTTATCCGAAGATAAGAGCTTTATTTTTGTTTATTTAGTTTCACGATGTAATGTGTGTTTTTTAAGGCGTGGTGAATATTTCATAAGCTCGATACGCTCAGGATTCGTACGCTTATTCTTTGTAGTGATATAGTTACGATCTCCTGTTTCTGTACAAGCTAACGTAATGTTAACGCGCATGGTCTTCCCTCCAAACTATTCAAACTATCTTCAACATATAAGCATTCATTAGACCTTATCAATAATAACAGAATTCGAATTAATATTCAAGAACTCCAAGAAAATTTTAATGGTTTTCACCAGAGCTAATCTATGATATAACTAAATATGTGGTTAAAGGGAGGGAAATAAAATGATGATTGCGATTGTAACCATACTTGTCATAGGTGTGATATTGTTCGTTCTTTCTTACTTTATGAATGATCGTATAGAGGAAATTGAAAGCCAATTGGAGCATTATTCAATCACATCAATGCAAGATACATATCAAATGAAGAAGAAAATTAAAATACTGGAAGAAGAATTGCTCCCGGGTAACATGAATCAAGCGGCCAGTTCGGTTGAAAATGAAAAACCATGATTAAGAAAGGGAGTTATGTATGAAACATACAATGCGAGCATTCTCTGTAGGTTTAGTTACTGCAGGCCTCATATTACTTGGTGTATTTTACTTCACTGGGGGAGATAATAGTGGACAAGCAGATTTAAACACAGAGGAAATGATTACAAAAATTGAAGAAGATGGTTATCGCGTGATAACTGAAGAGGAGTATATCAGTTATTCAGTAGCTTCTACTCAACAAGATAATTCTAATAAAAAAAATGCTGAAGAAACAGTAGATGATGAAGATGCTTCAGAGGAAGATAAGTCTACTCAGAAAGAAAAAGCCGATTCATCTAAAGACGATAAAGAGAAAGAAAAGCAAACTGAAAAAGCTTCCGAGAAAGACAATGATAAAAAGGAAGACAAAGAAAAAGAACAGAAAGAGAAAAATAAAGAAAAACAAACCGCTTCCACAGTAACGTTTACGGTGGAACCAGGAATGGCATCTTCCCAAATTAGTGACATGCTTGAAGATCTAGGAATTATTGAGGATGCTAAAGAGTTCAGTAAGTATCTAGATGAGCATGATTATTCTTTACGTATACAAATGGGCAGCCATGAATTAGAGACTGGCATGTCCCATTACGAAATTGCTGAGCGGTTAACAAATTAAAAAAATCCAGTGCCCAACATCAGGGTACTGGATTTTTTCTTAATTTATTTTAGTGCTTTTTCCTTTTACTAAGTAAAGTATACTCTCTCCAATGTTAGTGATGTGGTCAGCGAAACGCTCTAGATAACGGGCACAAAATGCCACTTGCATGACATACTGGATTTTATCAGGATTTGTTGCAGTTTCTCCCAACAACTCACTTACAATCTGTTTATACATCTTGTCTACTTTATCATCTGTTTCGGCTAATTTAGTTGCTATAGTGATATCTTCATATTTAAAAGCATGCATTGCCGTTTTCAACATTTCCATTGTAATCTCATGCATTTGACGCAAACCTTCTGGAATGGTCGTGTGGTTTTTATCTAAATGGATTGTCGCCTTTGCAATATTTTTAGCATTATCCCCCATCCGCTCAATATCTGTAACGACACGTAAGTACATAATAATCCGCCGCAGATCTGTAGCAACCGGCTGTTGTTTTGCTATTAATAAGACAGATTTATCATTTATATCATCTTCAAGATCATCAATTTTTTTATCTTCTTCCAGTATCTCTTTTGCTTGGTCTATACTTTGATCATATAAAGATTCAACCGCCTTAGTAAGGGCTTCTCCAGATAAATTTGCCATCGTAATAATATCTGATTTTAATTGATCCAACTCTGTTTGAAATTGTTCACGTGTAGTAGTCAATATCCTTCCTCCTATCAATGTGATTTACTTAATTATACAGGAAGATTATTAAAACAGTGTTAATTTTACGAAAAATCTAATTTGAAGGATAGATAGGATGAGATAATAAAATTACTCATCACTATCTTCATTTGAGCCATCCTCTGAATCTTCCTCATCTGCCTCTTGCATTTCGAAATAAGTATCAAGAATACGTTCAGCTATCCGATTACTAACATTCCCATCTTCTTTGGCATTAATACCAATATTAGGTACAATTACCGCAAAAGCTACTTCGGGATCGTCTTGAGGAGCATAACCAACAATACTTCGGTTAATTGTTTTATATTCAACTTTATTTTCCCAAACCGAATGTTCCGCAGTACCGGTCTTTCCAACAGCATCGTAATCTTTCCCTGCAAAATAGCTATATGCAGTTCCACCTTGCGATTGAAATGCTTGTCTAAAACCTTCTTGAACACGTGCCAATTCAGATTCGCTCATTTGAATTCGGTTCAAGTATTCCGTATTAATACTTTTATAAACAGGACCTAATTCTTCTTGAGATGCAATAGGTTCCCTAATTTCTTTGACAAAATGCGGACGAACCCGATAACCACCATTTGCAATGGTTGATACATACTGCGCTAGTTGTAATGTAGTATATTGATCATATTGGCCAATGGCAAAGTCCATTAGTAGACCGGCATTCGGTTCGGACTTACCAACTAATCCTGGTTCCTCATATGGAAAATCTACTCCAGTGGGACCTCCAAGTCCAAATTGACGGAAATAATTTCTGAATTCCTGCCACGCATTAATATCAATAGACGTAGGACTATTATTCGGGAAAGGAATACGTGTTTCTCCACCCATTTGTAAAGCAATATTGAACATATAAACGTTGGATGATTGTTTTAGTGCTTTAATATCATTTGCATAACCAATATTTGGGTTTAAAGATCTTTTTGGTGGTGTACCTTTAATTTGTATCGGTTTATCATAATAAGTTGTTCCAGGTTTAATTACTCCCGACTGAAATCCTGCAAGAACTGTCGCTCCCTTAATACTTGAGCCTGGAAGATAGGTTGCTTGAAGATTTTTATTCGCCGCGTCTACAACTTGATTCTTTTCACGATTATATGTCTTTCCTGATACGGAAATCAATTCACCAGTCTGCGGATTCATGACTACTGCTAAGGCGTCATTTAAAAATTTGTTATTATATGGATCAAGCTTAATTGCCTTCTCCAATTCCTCTTCTAGAATCCTGTCAACTTCTTGTTGAAATTCCATATCCAAGGTAAGGACAAGATCCTTTCCTCTTTCACCCTTCACTATCGTCTCCGAGTCAATGATTACCCCTGTTTTGGTTGTTGTATATTCTATTTGTTCTTTTCTTCCTCTTAGAACTTCCTCATATTGTTTTTCTAAACCACTCGTCCCTACCCGGTCATTCCTACTATAACCACGAGACATATACTGCTGAATTTCATCTGCTGGAATACCGGCTTCATGGGAAGTAACGTTTCCTAAAATGGAGCCGCGGAGTGTTTGATCATATAGATACTCCCGATCCCAATCCGTCGTAGCATTAATTCCAGGTAATTTATCCAGATTTTCCGAGACGAGTGCATATTCTTCTGGGGTTACATTTTCATTTTTTACAATTTGCGGTGTTAGAGAATAAGCTTTATCAAGTTCCTTTTTGATTCGGATTACTTCCAGCTCTTGTTTCGTAAAGTTCTCTACAGCTACATCTTCATCCGGTATAGAATCCAAAACTAGACGGTATAGTTCAGCATTGGAGAGATCTTCCTTTTTTTCATCAGGAATACGTTCTTCATAAGTCTCTTCCTGTTCTTCAGTACTTTTCCCTTCGTTTTTTTCAAGGTCCTTAAGATAAACATATTCCCGTATATCTCGATCAGTAATCTTGTCTAAGTATTCTTTGCTGTCCATTGAAATAAATTCTGCTAGTTTTTCAGCAACTTCCAGTCTATCTTGTGCTTGCACACCTTTTGGCGGCGTATATGTAATGGAATATAACGCCTTATTATCGACTACAAGATTGCCATTCGTGTCATAAATTTTCCCACGCGGCACTGGTATCTTAGTTATGTCTTGAATAGTCCGGTCAATTTCTTCTTGAAATTCCTCCCCATTCAATATTTGCACAACACCTAGCTGGAATATAAGGGCAGAGAACAATAAGAAGATAATGAAAAAGATAATATTCGTTCGAAAGGGAAGCTGTGCTCTTTTTTTCTTCTTTTCTTTCATAATGATTCCCCTCTGTTAATTTTTTTACAGTTTATTATCATTTTATTTTACCATAGTATCTTAACATTTTCGTTATTTTCGATGAAATTTTGAAGGATTAATAATAACAGTAGATGTAATAGAGGACTTATTAATTTTCACCGTAAAAATAAAACGCGGGGAAAAGTTCCCCACGTTTCAAAGAATTATTTATTTAGCTTCATTATAGCGTTTAGAAACTTCTTCCCAGTTCACAACATCCCAGAAAGATGCAATGTAGTCAGGGCGTTTGTTTTGATATCTTAAGTAATATGCATGCTCCCACACATCAAGACCAAGAAGTGGAGTTTTCCCTTCCATTAATGGAGAATCTTGGTTTGGAGTACTTGTAACTTCAAGTTCACCATTGTTAACGACTAGCCATGCCCAACCTGAACCAAAACGGCCAGTTGCTGCAGTTGAGAATTCTTCCTTGAACTTGTCGAAACTGCCAAATTTCTCATTAATTTTATCAGCTAATTCACCAGTAGGCTCTCCACCACCATTAGGAGATAGGATTTCCCAGAACAAGCTATGGTTAGCATGTCCTCCACCATTGTTACGGACAGCCGTGCGAATGCTTTCAGGTACTGCATCCAAGTTGCTGATCAGCTCTTCAAGGGACTTCTCTTGTAGGTCAGCATGCCCTTCAAGTGCATTGTTAAGGTTTGTAACATACGTATTGTGGTGTTTCGTATGATGAATGTTCATAGTCTCTTTGTCAAATGATTTTTCTAGTGCATCATATGCATACGGTAATTCTGGTAATTCAAATTTTGCCATATCTAATCTTCCTCCCTAAAAATATATTTATTACCTATATATGTAGCGTATCAAAGCTTAAAAATTGTTGCAAATTTTATGCACCTAATTTATTATTTTAAACAATTTTAATCAAAGCTATAAATTAACCAAATTTAAAGTTGTTGCCTCAATTGGAATTCTTCAGTTCGATTATCTTCCACTTTTCTCGAGTAGTGCTTTTTATAGCAGTTATAAATAATAATTATTAAATAAAAAAACAAGCAATAAGCTTGTTGTTCAAATGGTGGCTCGGGACGGAATCGAACCGCCGACACACGGATTTTCAGTCCGTTGCTCTACCGACTGAGCTACCGAGCCTTTATAGTATTTATATAGAGTTTGTTTCTCGCTTCATAATGGTTTCGAAGCAAGTTCGAAGATGTTTGTTGCTCGTCGTGTTGCAAGCACATGCAACGATGCAGCACTCCTCGCAAAGCTACAAAGAAGAATATCCAATGAGGTTTACGCTTTGCTCTACCGACTGAGCTATGTTTTAAATATATGTAATGGAGGAGGTAGAGGGATTCGAACCCCCGCGCGGTTTGACCCGCCTTTCGGTTTTCAAGACCGACCCCTTCAGCCAGACTTGGGTATACCTCCGAATAAAAAATGGTGGACCCTGCAGGACTCGAACCTGCGACCGATCGGTTATGAGCCGATAGCTCTAACCAACTGAGCTAAGGGTCCGTTTTATAAATATATGGGGCGACCGGTGGGAGTTGAACCCACGAATGCCGGAGCCACAATCCGGTGCGTTAACCACTTCGCCACGACCGCCATCATAGTAAGATTACTAGCTTTTGTATAAATAAAACATCATGCAGATTAATGTCGAAAGATACGTGGCTCTGTGTTTATATTTCTAAACTTTATTAGATAGCCGAGAACGCGTCATCGCGTTCTCAAACTTTCTAATTTCGGCATCGAAGCAAGTATCATTTACAAGACCTAGCTTCTTAGCCTTCCTTTATAGCGGCGGAGGGGATCGAACCCACGACCTCACGGGTATGAACCGTACGCTCTCGCCAGCTGAGCTACGCCGCCATGGCTCCACAGGTAGGATTCGAACCTACGACCGATCGGTTAACAGCCGATTGCTCTACCACTGAGCTACTGTGGAATAAGAATTAATTTTAAGAGTCAACAAGATATAATTTATCATGTAGGAAGAAATATGTCAACATCTTTTTGTCTTTTCGTCAATTTTCCTGTAGTACATTAAAAAATATCCAAGACTTATTATACATGATAAATTAAAAAAATGCATTTAAATTATGAGGAGGAAACCCTCCTCATAATTTAATGCATCAATTTTCTTTTTCTAATATCTCTTCTGCAATATTAACCGCATGGTCACCAATGCGTTCTAGATTACTGAGCATATCAACGAATACAATACCTGCTGTTGCACTACATAATCCTTCATTTACACGAATGATATGTTTCTTACGGTAGTTTCTTTCCATTTGGTCAATCTGATCTTCCTTACGAACAACTTCTAGTGCTGCTTCTCTATCGTTATTCTCAAGACTCTTTACCGCTTGTTTGACCGTTAGAATTGTTAAGTCAAACATCACATTCAAATCTTCCATTGCTTGTTCAGTCAAATTGACTTTATGTGAAATTCTATAGTCGTTCAGTTCTATAATATTTTCGAAATGGTCTCCTATCCGTTCAATATCTCGTACGCTATCCATTAAAAATGTGTGTTTATCTCGTTCCATTTTTGTCATGGAATCTGCAGATATATCAACAAGATATTCCGTTACTTTTTGATCAAGGTTATTGATCGCTCCCTCAATCTGCATAGCAAGTTCTGAATGCTTCTTATCAGAAGTTGTCGTATACTTCAACGTTTCATCCAGCCCATGATAAGCATACTCTCCCATGCGCACTACTTCTTTTTTGGCTTGTTCTAATGCAAGAGAAGAAGATTGTTGTATTACTAGTGGGTCTAAATGCTTTGGCTTATATTCAATGACTGTATCCTCACCTGGAATCAATTTGGTAACCAACCACGCTAAACCACCGATAAACGGAAACTGAATAACCGTGTTGAGAATGTTGAATGATCCATGAGCAAATGCAATAGTCATTTGAGGATTTAATGATAATTGACTTTGTAGAAATGCAACATAGGAAGTAAATAACCCTAAAAATACCAGAAAAATAACTGTTCCAATCAAGTTAAAGACAACGTGAGTTAACGCTGCTCTCTTTGCTGCTATTGAAGCACCTAAAGAAGCTAAAATTGCTGTAATGGTTGTTCCGATGTTATCACCAAACAACACTGGCAAGGCAGCCTTTAGTTCGATGGCACCTTCTGCAAATAGCCCTTGCAGAATACCAATAGTTGCTGATGAGCTTTGAACAATTAATGTAAATACAGTTCCTATTACGACTCCTAAAACAGGTGTGTCACTCATACTGACTGTTAATTCATGAAAAGCTTCCAACGACCGTAGTGGACTCATTCCGCTACTCATGAGTTCCAGTCCAAAGAATAATGCACCGAATCCAAATACTGCTTGTCCGATTGCATTTACTTTCTGGTTCTTAAAGAAGAAAATCAACAAGCTACCAACCGCTATTATAGGTAGTGCATATTCACCGATATCAATCCCAATGATAAATGCAGTAACTGTAGTCCCAATGTTTGCCCCCATAATTACACCAATAGCTTGTCTTAACGTCATAAATCCTGCACTAACTAGTCCGACGGTAAGAACTGTCGTTCCAGAGCTGCTTTGAATTAATACTGTTACTACAATCCCTGCTAGTACGCCTAAGAATGGATTACTTGTAAATCGATCAAGAATGTCCCTTAGTCTATCTCCAGCCGTACGTTGTAGCCCGTCTCCCATGAATTTAATACCTAGGAGAAATATCCCTAAGCCACCAATAAATTCAAATATAAGCGACTGTAAATCAATGTCCAATCATATTCATCCTTTCGAGCATAAAATACATTCTTTTCGAAATCACCCTATCTATTATTAAATTAAATGTACCAATTTGTAAAGTGTTGTTTATATATTTTACTTTATTTTAATACAATATCCATTTTTTATTATTAATAATCATTATTCGACACTTAATTGTTGAATAATATCAAAAAAAATGCTTACCCTAATAGGGTTAAGCATTTCCTGATATTAACTGCATATTAACTTTCTTCCACTTGTATTTTTGTACCATCTACGGTTACTACAGTAACTTTTGTATCTTTTTTGATCCATTTTCCATCTGATTGAGCACTGTATGTTTTTCCTCTGACCTTAATCGTCCCCACAGGACGTAAATCGGTCATTGTAATTCCTTCTTCTCCTAGCAGCTTTTGATACTCCATGTTCATGGAATTATACCCAGCCTCTTTACTAAGCTGATCTTTAAGAGCAATTTTCGTCCACATCTCTCTCTTTTTGAATACTTTGAGAAAGAAAAAGGCACCTCCAGTTCCGATTATCACTCCAATGATAGCATATAACGCAGTAGTCAAGTCAGGGGCTGCAACACCTACTGCTGTTAACATGGTTACGAGCCCGATGGTGGCAAGAGTTCCATCATTAGCTATTTTACCATCTATAACGATCAGTACTAATCCAACAAAATAAATAATAAGCATAAGTATAACCGAATCAGTTCCTGCATAAGCACCAAAATAAACGGAAATAAAGCCAACTCCAAGTAATGCAAAGAATCCGCGCATATTAACTAATACTTCACCAATCAAAAAAAGTGTACCAAAGAAAGTAATAATTAACCCAATCCATTCATAATCAAATATCGCCATAACAATTCCCCCTTTCAGTAGTACTACGTATTACATTTTAAATTTGTTTCAAATAAAAAGGTGATAATATGTCCGCTTTAAAGAGGTTTTCTTTGATTTTATTATTTTTCTTGATCATTTTGAGTGTAATGGATGACTTATCAAAACCTAAATCTGTAACGCATGATAAACCAGCTGAATCAAATGTTCATACCGACTATCAGATTGCTCATATTAAGGTAAAACCAGGTGATACAGTTCTTTCCATTACAGAATCGATTAATGAAATGGATGAACTTGATATCGATAAAATTGTATCTGATTTCGAATACTTGAACCCGGGTACCACAAGCGAGACAATAATTCCTCATTCATTTTACTACTTTCCATTATACAATGATTTCTAATAATTAGCATAAGAAAGAGGTTGCGTGAACAACCTCTTCTACATTCTTCGGTTATATGAATAGTCGAAGTATGATGGATAGCACACCAATACCTATTGCAATATTACCTAGTGTGTCAGCGCCTTTACTACGAGACATAAACCCAAGGACAATTCCCGCTACAGCCAATAATAGCGGCCATATTAAAAAGGAAAGAAAGGATAAGACAATCCCTATCCATCCATAGGTGCTGATGGTCTCTGTTCCTTTATTTACACCAACATCCCGACCTACAATTTCTGCTGCGTATTCTTCATCATATCTGCGTTTGTCGTTATCTTCGCCTCGATGCGGAGCTGGCTGGATGTCGGAGCTTCGTTTATTTTCATCCATAGTTTGACCTCCTCTTATAGTTGGTGCATCTTTATTTTATGGAATCAAAGCATACTTATGATGTTATTTCCTGGCAAGAATGGGTGTGGTCCTGCATAACTTACGTATAGAAGGATAAAAAGGAGGAGGAACATGTCTTTTTTTATTAAAGAAATTGTTAAAAACAGGTTAAGACAGCTTACTGTCAATGAACTCTTACATTACGCAGGAGAATATGGTTTTTCAATAACAAGAGAGGAAGCTCACCATATATTGCATTATTTACAATCAAGTGACCTTGACATCTTTTCCAAACAAGCGATGGATGAGGCATATGTAAAATTAGCAGAGATAACAGATCAGCAAACAGCAAGTAAAGCTAAATTGTTATTCGAACAAATAGTTAAAAGCTATGGACTTGAGGATTATTTCAAATAAAAGGGAGTGTAAAATAAACTGTGTAAGTGAGAGAGCGTACGGCTCTTGCTTCGCAGTTTATTTTTTTATTGTTAGAATAAACATATAAGATTGGGAGGTTATTCT
>NZ_JBHUDE010000165.1:0-82524 GCF_042678205.1 Oceanobacillus luteolus | reverse complement strand
CTTTTGTTAGCATCGTTCATTGGCATAACCTCCAGATTTTTTTCTAAAGAGATTATCTCAAGAACGGATATTTAATAGAAGGTGTTCATTGTTTGACGCTTACAAGAATACTCCTCCTTTAATTTAGCAACCATCATTCAACATACATTTATTCCACACTATTTTCCGATTACCCTTTTTTTCTAAAAAACAAAATCTACTAACTCATCGAATAATATTGATAAATGATCAACTAACTCAATTGACTTTCATTGCAGAGTGTTTCTAAATGATAACGGATTACTTCCTTCACCTTATCTGGAGAGTAGACGTCAGGTCTTAACAGAGCATGAATGGACAATCCATCAATTAATGCCGCTAGCCTACTCTTTTCTAATTTTACATTAGTTGAATCAGATAAAATCCCTTGTAGAACTAATATCTCGATCATTGAACTTGCTAATTCATACATACCGTTAGTCATTTCATCTTTTTTTTCTTTTAAAGTATCACTTGTAAGTGACTGAAGTGCAAGGATCCACCAAACACTCGTTTCGATTTTCTTTTCTTCATCAATTGGAATAAGCTCTAATAAAACTTCCGCAACCGCCTGCAATGGATTGTCTGACCAACTTTTACTTTGAGAACGTTTTTTCCCTTCTTCCAGATAATAATCCATGATAAATAATAACATTTCATCCTTAGTTGAAAAATAATGTCTTAACGCTCCAGCAGACATGCCTGCTTCAATAGCAACTCTTCTTATAGATGCTTTTTCGATTCCCTCTTTCTTAATAATACTCCAAGCGGCCTCAGCAATTGACTTCCTCTTTTTTTCATGATTAACAATCCTTGGCATAAAAAATCACTTCCTTTTCTTAACACAGTGTGTTATTATAATTTTAACACACTGTGTTATTTAAATTATAACATATAAAAAGGAGAGACTCTATATTTGATCGAAAGTATTGAAGCATTAATGCCTTCTTCATCAATAGACACATCGATAGCTTTGCTAATTATTTCTATTTGCGCATTAATTGATATATTAAGTCCTGGTGTACTTGCTGTAACAGCCTATTTATTATTGACACAGCCTAATCAATTATCTTCTCGCTTGCTTGTTTTTTTGTTTATTACGCAGTTTGGCTACTTCATAGTGGGCTTATTCCTATACTTTGGTGGAGATTCACTATTGAAAGGAATCGGAAAATTATCTGAATTTGACTTTATCAATTGGTTTTATCTCCTTTTTGGAGCAGTTATTGTTCTAATTAGCTTCTGTAAACCAAATGATAATACAAAAAAACGTTTAATTTCATTTATACCCCAAAAAACAACGATGAAAGGGATGATCATGTTAGGTATCATTGTTTTTCTAATTGAATTTGTAACTGCGTTGCCTTACTTTTATTCCATTTTGTTAATGAATCACCTAACAATTAAGCCTTCCTCTTCTATCTTTATTATAATTGGCTACAATCTTGTAATGGTGCTTCCTTCTCTTCTTTTGTTAGGGGTTAATATTATGTTTAAAGAGAGATTGCAACAATTTCTAAATAAAATTAGATCAAAATTAAATGAAGCTCCGATTTCCTCACTGTTGGTAGCGATAGGAGTAGTAGGTGCAGTTTTTTTCAATATCGGTCTTAGAGGAATATTAAATTAAAAAATTATTAATGAGGTGTTCATCATGAAAGAAATAATCAGTGGACTTGGTCTACTTTTTGTTATACAGGGAGTAGGCGGATTAATTAATCATTTGACTAATGGTGGAAAAAGCTGGTTTTTGGTAAATTATATTAATGCGTTTCAGGGATTTGAAATTGTTATGGACATTATTTTTATTGTAGTTGGTGGGGTCATAAGTTTAGCCTCTTGGAAAATAGGCGGATCAACTAAAAGAGAAAATTAAAATATAGAGCAAATAGGACGGTTTATACATAGCCGTCCAGTTTGGCGGATGCTCCGTTGAAATATATTTTTAAATGTTTATAGAGAGGAACATAAGAATTATTATGAATTCAAGACATATAGGGAGCTTGTCTCCCCAAAAGGAAGAAAGATTATATTTTATTGATAATCTAAGAGGAGCTCTTACAGTGTTGGTTGTGTTTCATCATTTGGTGTATTTTTCCATCTATAACGAGGTATTAACACAAGGGTCTATTGGGGTTGTAATGGGCCTTCTATTTCTTGCTTTTAACCAGACTTTCTTTATGGGGACATTTTTTCTTATTTCTGGTTACTTTGTCCCTTTATCTTTTGAACGAAATGGGGCAACTCGGTTTATCAAGGATAGATCTATCCGATTCCTAATCCCATTTATCTTCTATATTTTCATTCTTAGCCAAGTTCAAGCAATTGAAGCCTATATACTTAACCAAAAGCCATTTACATGGCAAACCTATTTTTCACATTTAACTTACGGCCCGATGTGGTACGTCGAGCTACTTTTCGTATTCGTTTGTTTATACGCAGTCTGGGCGAAGTTTATGAGTAAAAATAAGCTATCAGTAGTTCGGCAGAGTACGCCACCCACCTACAGGATGTTTACAGTCTTTGTAATGATATTAGCAGCAGGATACTTCACCATAAGACTGTGGGTTCCTGCTCTTGATTTACCCGGTGGATCTCCCGAGGTTCAATCATTTGTTGGACTTTTTACAGCAAGCGGCTATGATCTCCCACAATATGTCGGGCTATTCATTTTGGGTATCATCGCTTACCAACGTAATTGGTTTCGAAATACTCCTGATTCTATGGGGAGGGCGGGTTTTGGAATTGCAATTGGAGCATCGATTCTTCTTCTACCCTTAGTCTTGATATTTGGGGTAGACGGATTACAGTTTTCTGGCGGCTGGAACTGGACATCTTTGGTTTATTCTCTGTGGGAAGCTCTATTTTGTGTTGGCGTCATTCTCGGATTAATCATATTCTTTCGCGAAAGAGTTTTTCATCAAGGAAAAGGTTGGAGCTTCTTGTCAGCCCATTCTTTCGTGATTTACATCATTCATATACCGATTATCGCTATTGTTATTGCTGGATTGAAGGTCATCCACTTTCCACCATCCTTCATGTTTCTAGCTATGATTCTGATCACGTTACCACTTTGCTTCTTGTTAAGTTATATAATTAAGCAGATTCCCTTTGTGTCAAAGATTCTTTAGGGATGGTGAGTATTAAAGAAGAAAAGAGGATACGACGATAATCATATCTGCCCTTATGCTTCTCAAAATAGAACTAATGAGCCTTTTCCACTTGGAATTTTTATCTGAGTGCTCAAAAGTATTAATTTTATAATAATAAGTGTTACGTGGAATACCGGAAATTTTGAGTAATGTCTTCACAGGATAATCGTGCCTTAGCTCATATATTACTTTTTGTTTTGTCGTAATTTGTTTTCTTTTTGAACTAAGGCTTTCCACTTTTTTAAATAGAATTTTCCATTTAATAAAATGTATAAATTTTTACTCCCACCTGGCTTATGTTCAGTTGGGCTTTTTTGTATTTAATGAATATTTTTTAAAATATTGCTCTTATTTTTGGCATCTCATAAAAAATCTTGTTGAAGGTTATGAAAGGGGAAATCATCACCCACCTTTGCAGTTGCGAAGGGAGAGGAAATGCATGATAGAACCAGATCGTACCGAGTGGCAAGTTCGCTGTGCATTTAATGCTTTTTGTAAACGTGTACTGAAGAATGAAGCAATCAATATTTTCAACAAAAGACAACAACGACAAGCAAAGGAGATGACATTTTCTGATCTCACACCACAAGAAGAAAATCAACTCTATACCTTAGATCAGCAATATGAAGGAGAAGAAGGACAAAGTTTTCAAGTGGTTGGAAAGAAAATAACTCCGAAATTACTCGCTGAAGCGTTGCGTACTTTGCCAATAGAAAAGCGTAAGACAGTCCTACTATACTATTTTTTTGATAAATCAGATGTAGAAATAGCCGAACTACTAGAGATTCCTCGTAGTACGGTTCAGTATAGACGGACAAGCTCTTTTAAAAGGTTAAAGCGATTTTTGGAGGAACATGCAGATGACTGGGATGATTGATGCTAACACAAAAGACAACGAATGTGGCTTATTACCGTATCCAATTATTTTAGCTGCAAATAAGGGTGATCCAGAAGCGATGAATTACGTTATTTTGCATTATGGAAGCTATATGGCAAGTTTGTCTATGCGTAAACTTTATGATGAGCGTGGTAATACGTATTGGGGCATTGATGTAGACACACATGATCGTTTACGTTCGAAGCTTATGCAGGGCATTTTAGCTTTCAAGATTTGATTACATGGTTAAGTTTTCCCTTTCACATATATTGTTCTTTGACAAAGAAAGCACGGAAGATAACGCCGTGCAGTATAGACCGAAAATCAGATACGTTCTACTGATGATGAGCCACTTGATTCATACGCCATGACTTTCGATAGAAACGAGCGATTATCTATGAGTCTAATACAATCGTGGTGGATTGCTGGCGATAACCCATCAGTATGGATAATGATACTCCTCTACCGTCATGGTTCGAACGTTCAAAGCGTCGCAAGCTTTGAGTAGAGCTGGAAGGAATACTTGCAGGGGTGAAATTCCCGTGGAGCTGTACCAACAGCCGTCTGATTTTTAATTAATTATAGGGGGGCGTGTTTTTTGAAACAGGATTTGATTCTTTATAGTATACAAATTGCTATGTTAAAACAACTGCTAACCCGTAATTTGATTACCAAGAAAGAATATTACATGGTTAAAAATAAATTAATGAAAGAATATGGCATTATTTCTGATATTACAGACTGAATTGTGTTTCTATTGGCGATACATTTTGTATAGGAGTTATCATATTTCCAATCATTCGATTTTTTGTTGTTAGAAGATTTAAGGATGTTCAATTTGATCTTCAATAATATAATCGGTCTAGATTCCAGAGTAATGAGGATTTTTTTAACAAAGGAATACATGAAAAAACACCTCCCGAACCGAACATTCGAGAGATGTTTCGCCCTTATTTGTTTACAATGCGATTGTACGTATTAACAGTTAATACGTAATAGACTGCATAGATAATAACAAAGAAGACTATAGCCATTAGAATAGGGAAAATAAGATTGATTCCAATGAGATTAGAAATAAAGTTGCTAGTAAAGTACAATGCCACACAACTGTGCAATATTCCTATGGTTAGTGGCAATCCAAATACAAATAATGACTGCCTTTTGATTGATTTACGTATATCCTTTTTATTGACACCGATTTTTCTAAGGATTTCATAGTGTCCTTTCGCCTCATTCGCTTCTGTTAACTGTTTGAAATAAATGATACTTCCAGTTGCTGCTAAAAATACTAGCCCCAAAAATCCGAAAATAAAGAGAGTAATTGCGTTTCCTTCTTTACCTTGCTTATACTCCGTATAAAATGATGAAGAAACTTGAAAATCGTTTCCAACCAGTTTATTTACTTTCTTTGATGTGGCTTGTGCCGTTACTTCATTTTCCACTTCATACACTTTATAAGTTAATGGAGCCTCTTTTTTGGCTATCTCAGCAAACATTTCGTTACTGACTACTAGAAAGAAATCGGGATAATCGAAAGGTAGCACATTACTTTCAACCATATGAACAAATGGCAGTTCGCTGCTTCCTTGAGGCAATTGAATCGTTATATTTTCTCCTTTAAAAACCGACTTCGTATATTCAGTAAACCTTGGCTGGATTACTGCTGCTTGATTTCCTGATAGTGAGACTGTTTCATCCTTATTTAAAGCATTCGCTACTTTATTAAATGTACTTTCTGAGATTAATTTCACAGGATTTATGTCATAATCCAGTTGAAATGAGAGTATCCCTTTTACCTGAATGACGGGTATGTCTAGTTGGGCTTTTATTGGATGTCGATGATCTGCTTTTATTATGCTCTCCACCTGCGAATCAAATTCTGGACCTTTTGACAAATGCGAATAGCTGAATGGAACAACTTCCTTAGCTCTTTTTTCGTTGCTGTAATACCCACTGTAAGTTGCACCTAAGAAACAGATCGTAGCAGCACTCAACAATGCAATGACTGTAAAGGTACGTGCATTCCCTCTAATACGAAACAGTAAACGAGATGTTTCAATTATTCTAGTTCCTCTGTAATAACGCGACTTATTTTTTTGTGATAATCTTAATAAATAGACCGTTACAGATCGAAAAAATAAATGGGTGCCAATGACGAGAGCAACAAAAGCAATACCATAATTTTTTATTAAATATTCCGTAGTAAATTCGTCAGGAAATGGTTTTAATATCAGCCAGTAACTAACGACAAGAAATATAACTCCGATAACAGCCGTAATAAGTGAAACCTTTGGAATTTGTTCTCCTTTTTTCTCATCATAGAATAATTCGATTAATGTAAAACGATAAATCAAACGGTAACCTTGAACGGAAGTGAATAAAATAATGACCATAAAGACTATGACTGTTTGGGTAATCGCTAGAATGGAAATACCGAAGTCCACCTCGGCAATTGAACCCATAAGTTTTATTAAAATCATTGCAAATAATTTGGAAAGTAAGGTTCCAAGAATAATTCCAATAACTATTGCAATGATTCCCATAATCAAATTTTCATAAAACAACATTTTTGCAATGGTTTTCTTGCGTAAACCAAGTATGGCGTACAATCCGACTTCTTTCTTCCTTTTTCTTGTGAAGAATGAATTGGAGTACAAAATAAAGATTGCTACGAATAAAATTAAGATAATTGATGATACCCCAAACATGAAACTCATTGTATCCGACAATTCAATGCTTTCCTGAATTTTTTCGCTATATTGCAAGGTAGTGAACGTATAATAAATAACCATGCTGAAGACGAGTGTAACAAAATAGACAAAATAATTATTGAAATTACCTTTAATATTTTTCCTTGCTAAACTAAATAACGTCATTTGCTCCACCCCCCAGTGCGGATAGAACATCCAATACCTTGTTGAAAAATTCTTTGCGGGATCTTTTCCCTTTTACAAGTTCTGTGAAGATTTTACCGTCTTTAATAAATAGGACGCGATTACAATAACTTGCCGCATAAGCATCATGGGTAACCATTAAAATTGTTGCCTTGTCTTGTTCATTAAGATCCTTTAAACTTTCTAATAAGTCTGTTGCTGATTTCGAATCCAACGCACCTGTTGGTTCATCTGCCAATATTAGGTTTGGCTTTGAAATAATCGCGCGTGATGCTGCCGTGCGTTGCTTTTGTCCCCCAGAAATTTGGTACGGGTACTTATTTAAAATGTCGCGAATGCCAAACTTATCTGCCACTTCATCTGCTCTTCGTTCCAATTCCTCAACGTTCAATTTTGCCAAGGCTAACGGCAAGATAATATTTTCTTTCACAGTTAGAGTATCTAATAAATTATAGTCTTGGAAAAGGAAACCAAGTTTGTCACGGCGAAAGGCAGATAATTGCTCTTCATTCATCTTTGTCAAATTGATTCCGTCAACCACGATGTCACCAGCAGTCGGCTCGTCAATTGTTGCCAATATATTTAGTAAAGTTGATTTACCAGCACCCGAGGGACCCATAATACCGACGAATTCACCTTCCATGACGGTTAAGTCTATATCCTCCAAAGCTGAAAATACATTTCCCTTTGCACCATAGACTTTTTTTATTTGTTTTGCTTCGACAATAGTTTTCATATTTAAATCCTCCATTCAGAATAGTTTTGTTTTATGTTTTTATTTTACAATAGCTGCTCTTTATATAAACTTACAGCTTGATCTCGTAACCTTACATTTTCGTCACATTGATAAAAAATATATTAAACACGATGTTTTCTTTGTATGTTGGTCGATATTCAATTAATATGATGTTACAGAAGGATGATTGTTTGGAGGGAAGAGGAATGAAAATCATGATTGTGGAAGATGATTTGACCATTCGTGATATGGTAGGGGAAGCATTAGAAAAGTGGGGTTTTGAAACCGTTAAGATCGAAGACTTTGACCAAATCATGCAGGTATTTCTTAATCATGATCCTCACCTAGTCATCATGGATATCAATTTGCCATCGTTTGACGGATTTTACTGGTGTAATAAAATCAGAGAAATTTCAAAGGTCCCTATGATCTTTCTCTCTTCCCGTGATACACCAATGGATATAGTGATGTCGATGAACATGGGAGGAGATGATTATATTCAAAAACCTTTCCATATGGATGTATTGATTGCAAAAATAAATGCACTCCTTCGCAGAACGTATTCCTATATGGAAACACAGTCTCAGACAATGGAACATGATGGAATTATATTAAATCTTGAAAACGGAGAGGTCTTACATGGAGATCGAAAATCGGAACTCACGAAAACAGAATTTCTTATTTTAAAAATTCTTATGAAAAATAAAGGAATCATCGTCAGTCGTACGAAAATGATGCGTAGCCTTTGGAAGAATGAAAATTTCGTGGACGAAAATACATTGACGGTTAATATTGCTCGCCTGCGTAAAAAACTTGTTGAACTTGGAAAAGAACACTTTATTACAACTAAGAAAGGACAAGGTTATATAATTCAATGAATTTCTTTCATTACTTAAAAGATAAACGGAATTTCTTTATATTAAACATGATCATTATGTTCTTTGTTTCTTTGATGATGATTGTGAGCACAGATTCCAGAAACGCTGTAAGTAATATCGTATATACCAATATGGTTATCTTTTTTATTGTAGCTATATACGTAATCATCGAATACTATTACAATAGAGAATTTTATCGGGAATTAAATGATGTGGTTGAAAGTAATCATGAAGAATTTCTCGCAACTCTGCCTAAACCGCGAAACGATGAACAACTGTTATATCTTGAGTTATTAAAAAAAGTAAATAGTGTGCATGGCGATCAATTACAAAAGTTGTATAACGAAAAAATGGATCATCAAGACTTTATTACATCTTGGATTCATGAAGTCAAGGTTCCGATTGCGGCAGGTCGCTTGCTTATGGAAAACAGTAATGGAAGAACTGTTGAAAACCTTGTGGACAAGTTTGAAGATGAGTTGGATAGAATCGAAAATTACGTGGAGCAGGCTCTTTATTATTCTCGCATTGATTCTTTTTCCAAAGATTATTTTATTTCCGAGGTAGTGTTGGATCAAGTCGCTAAAAATAGTGTAAAGAAATTTGCCAAATCTTTTATTAACAAGCAAATTCGTTTTCATATGGACAATATTGAACAGGTTGTCCATACCGACAGTAAATGGCTTGGTTTTATTATGGATCAAGTTTTTTCAAATTCTTTAAAATATACAGGTGAAGGCGGGGAAATCTCCGTACAATTTGAGGAAGATCGAAAAGAAAAGCGGCTACAGATTCAAGATACAGGCATTGGAATTAAGCCAGAGGATATCAGCCGCGTATTTGAAAAAGGATTTACAGGATCTATTGGGAGAAGTCATGCCAAATCTACCGGTTTAGGTCTCTACCTTGCAAAAGAAATGGCTCTTAAATTAGGACATGACCTTTCCATTCATTCAGAAGATGGGAAATATACGAAGGTCATCATCCACTTTCCAAAAATCAGAAATTATTATCATCTATAAGTATAATGGTGGGGTTAAAGAAATTGGTTAATCGGAAAATAAGTATCAAATTAAAGGTGTTCGAGTAGAATAATGTTTATCGTAAGGCTTAATAAATATTAAATAATATAGTCAATAGTAAGTGCATTAATTGATAAAAAATGAGTAATTGAAAATAGCTATAACCAGGTTTTTATTATATTTTGATCGAATTTTTCAAAAATTGTTCTATTAATACCACGATAAATCAAAGTTATATGTCCTCTTTTTATCTCCAGTTCCAAGTATGGGAAATATTATCCATGGTTTCACCATGCATATGCAATGACTTTTGAAATCAACTGAGGCTCAAACACTTTATTTAAGATTTTTATTTGGTTATATTTTTATGTTCTTACTATTTTATTTAGCTGGACCTTTCAAGTTTCATTACGGTTAACAGATAAGAAATGATTTTAAAAAACTTTATTTTTGTATTATTCATTATTATGTTCGATCAGTTTTTATGTGAATTGTAATAAAATAGAGTTTGACATTTAAAGTATTTCTTGTTTTGGTCCTTAATATTAAATATTAAAAATGATTCTACCTAACTGTTAATATTCAGTTGGGTTATTGTTTTTTAAAAACTTTTTCTCTGATTTTTGGCATTTTACAAAAAAACTTGTTGAAGGTAATGAAAGGGGAAATCATCAAGACGTTTTTTGGAGGAGCATGCAGATGAATGGGATGATTAATACTAATACGGAAAGCAATGAGCGTGGCTTTTTGCCGTATCCAATCATTTTAGCTGCAAATAAGGGTGAGCTAGAAGCAATGAAAGTAGTTGTTCTACATTATAGAAGCTATATGACAAGTTTATCCATGCGTAAGCTCCGTGATGAACAAGGAAACACTTATTGGGGCATCGATGAAGATACACGCGAACGCTTACGAGCGAAGCTTATGCAATCTGTTTTAGCTTTCAAAATTTGAATACAGAATGGTTAGGTTTTCCCTTTCATTCATCATATATTTGTTCTTTGACAAAGAAAGCACGGAAGATTACGCCGTGCAGTATAAGCAAAAAATCAGATACGTTCTACTGATGATGAGCCAATTGATTCATACGCCATGACTTTCGTTAGAAGCGAGCGATAATCTATGAATCTAATGTAATCGTGGTGGATTGCTGGCGATAACCCATCAGTTAGGATAATGATACTCCCCTATCGTCATGGTTCGAGCGTTTGAACCGTCGCAAGCTATGAGTAGGGCTGGAAGAAATACTTGCAGGGGTGAAATTCCCGTGGAGCTGCACCAGCAGCCGTCTGATTTTTGATATTCAATTTAGCAAGATAGGTTAAAGTAACTATCAAGTTATGACATTAAATCCTTTTTATTTTAGTGCAAGAGCCAAATTCACGCAACGTATTAGAATTAGTTTTATAGAAGCGATATAATAATAGACAGATATCAAATAGCATATCCTAGTCTATGGAAAGGAGTTCATATGGTCACAGTCACTAAAAAAGACTTGATAGCACTAGGTTATGGTCCCTCTTTTTCAGCTGATATCATTAGAGAATGTAAAAAACTAATGATTTCAAAAGGACATGCGTATTATCAATCTAAAAAGTTAGATCGTGTTCCTAAAGAAGCTGTTGAGGAAGTATTAGGGATAACTTTAGATGTGTGATTTGTACTTCTTGCACTAATTGCGTAAGGAGTGAAATCATGACTAAAGATATCGTCAAAAAGGCAAAGAACGGAACATATTATTTTCGTGCTAATTTAGGGTATCACCCGATCACTGGCAAGCAAATTCAGAAATACCGTAGTGGTTTTAAAACTAAAAAAGAAGCAAGGGAAGAATATTCGAGGTTACTGCTTACAAAATCAGATGAATTGGAAGAAAAGCAAGATGACATTCTGTTCCAACAGTTTATTGAAGATATTTTTTTACCTTGGTATAAAACACAAGTAAAAGAAAGAACGTACGAAAATCGATTACCGACCGTAAGAAAACATTTCACTTTTTTTAATAGTTTAATCACTACCGAAATTACCCCGATTCATGTGCAAAAATGGCAATTAGCATTATCTAAAAAGAAGTATCGTTCTTCTTATATTAGAAATGTTCAAGGGTTATTTTCCATGGCGATGGATCGAGCGGTTGTTTTAGGTTTAGCTGAAAGTAATCCATCTAAAATTGTTGGAAATGTAAAAAAGACAAAGACAAAAATAGATTTTTGGACCAAAGAAGAATTTGAAAAAGTCATCTCTCTTTTTTATAAGGAAGACTACTATCAACACTTTTTATTTATCTCATTGTGGTTTTTATTTATGACTGGGATGCGGATTGGAGAAGCCACTGCAATTCAATGGGAAGATATTGACTTTGATTCTGGCGTGTTATCTATTGATAAAACACTTTACTATAAGAATTTAGATAATTACTCTTTTGTAGAACCAAAAACAAAGGCTAGTGTGCGCCAAATTGCATTAGACGGGGATACTTTAACTTTACTCCGTGAATGGCAGAACGTGCAGCAAGCTGTCATTCAAACCAATTATGTGATGAGCTATAATGGTGTTCCTACACAAAAACATACGTTGGCGAATGCCATTACACGTTTTTCAAAAAAAGCTGGGGTTCATCGAATTAGATTACATGCTTTAAGACACTCTCATGCTTCATTGCTTATTAGCATGGGTGAAAACCCATTAATCATTAAAGACCGTCTAGGGCATGAAGATATTGAAACGACACTCGGCACTTACGGACATTTGTATCCTAACAGTAACTTTGAGGTAGCCCATAAATTAGAAGGTATTATGTCTTACCAAACAGCAACACAAAATGAAGATACTTCACCTAAAAATCAGTTCACTGCTCGTTACCTACGTAAAGGATTAGAAACAAATAATGCAATAACAATGCAATGAAAATAGAGTAAAGAGCCGAAACCCTTATAAACAAAGGGGTTTCAGCTCTCCTTCTACTACTCCCACTCAATCGTTGAAGGTGGTTTACTTGTTATATCGTAAACAACGCGATTAACCTCATCAAGTTCAGTTACAATTCTGCTTGAAACCTTCTCAAGCACATCCCAAGGAATTCTTGCCCAGTCAGAAGTTACCCCGTCAACTGAATTCACAGCACGGATACCAACTGTATGGACATAAGTACGTGCATCATCTTTAACACCTACGCTACGAATGTTCGGCAGGATGGTAAAGTATTGCCAAATTTCACGGTCTAAACCAGCTTTTGCAATTTCCTCACGTAAAATTGCATCTGATTCACGAACGATTTCAAGTTTTTCTTCCGTTATTTCCCCTAGCACTCTAATTCCAAGACCTGGGCCTGGGAACGGTTGTCTCCAAACGATATGGTCCGGAATTCCAAGGGCAGATCCTACTGCACGAACCTCTTGTTTATACAATGTCTTGAGTGGCTCAACTAATTCAAATTCCATATCTTCTGGAAGACCGCCAACATTATGGTGGGATTTAACTACTTTTGCACCGTCACCACCACTTTCGATCACGTCCGTATAAACAGTTCCTTGAGCTAGGAAATCAATATCCTTCAACTTCTTAGCTTCATCATCGAACACATAGATGAACTCATTTCCAATGATTTTCCTTTTTTGTTCAGGATCTGTGACACCTTTTAATTTGGAGAGGAAACGCTCTTTAGCATCCACTTTTATTATATTCATATGGAAATCTTCAGCGAAAACCTTCATCACTTCATCAGCTTCATTTTTACGCAACAACCCATGGTCTACGAAAATACAAGTCAGTTGATCACCGATTGCTTTATGCACCAGGGCAGCAGCAACAGAGGAATCCACACCCCCGCTTAGACCGCAAAGAACTTTACGATCACCAACCTGTTCCTGAATACTTTTCACTTCACGTGCAATGAATTCTTCAACATTCAATTCTTTTCTCTCCATCACTTATACTCCTGTCTAATTAGATACCGTTATCTGTTAACCGTACCTATTGATAATATTTTCATTCTACTAACCAAGAGTAACAAGGTCAACCTACAACTAAAATAATGAATGAACTAATTGGCAGAAACAGCCTTTATCAACTTCTTCCATAAGCCTATCAACTTTTCGAGATCTGTTGAGTCAAAATCATCACGGTAGAGCAATTGTTCATAGTGTGCTGTCAACACTTGCATCTCACCTGTAAGATAACGGGCATCCACTCGTTTTGCAAATTCCCTCAACGTCTGATCTTCTTTACGTCCGTAACCTTTATGTTCGAGAACAGTTAATAAATGAAGATAAGCATCTTGGAATGATTTTTCATCCCTGTTTTTCCCTAATTTGAATTCATGTAACTTAGTTTTAATCTTTAACCGCTGTTTATACATGATAAACACCATTCCTAAAATTATCAGTACAATGATACCGAGCTGCACCCATGAGAATTCAACATCCCCGCTATCTCCTTGTCCCATTACCGGCTCTGCTTCATCCTCTTCTGTTTCTACATCATTCTCTGGAAGGTCTTGATGTGGCACCTCCAGTACATCGTCATATTCTTGATAATCTGTTTCGGAACTTTCCATATGAAAATCCGTCAAATTGGAGAACCCCTGGGTCGGTTCAAACGTCACCCAGCCTATTTCCTGGAAATACACCTCAACCCAAGAATGGGCATTGGCATTCGTAACTTGATACAAATTATAACCTTCGTTGCTTCCTTCACCGATCACCTCTCCACCGGTAAAGCCTTTTACCCAACGGGCTGGAATATCAATTGACCGGAGCATGACAACCATCGCAGTTGAGAAATTATCACAATATCCCATTTGTGTTTCAAACAAAAATTGGTCGACATAATCCTCGTCTGGTCCAGGTATCGCCACTCCAGTTGTCTCATACGTAAAATCATTGCTGCTGAAATAACGTTCAATTGCTCTGGCTTTATCATATTGATTATCATATTCGGATGTAATCTCAAGCGCCAAATCTTGGACCCTTGTCGGCAACGAATCAGGCAGTTGCAAGTAATGAGATATATCAAATGTTTCGTCCGCTTCTTCCCGTAAAGCAGTCAGGGAGAAGGATGGATGTTCATAAGCTAGTTCATAATAATCCAGCTTCGTCTGCTCTCCATTACTACGGGCCTCAATGGATTCCGTGAGATAGTCCACACGTAAAACCACATCATGGGAAATGTCTGTCACCCTTTTTATTCCATAAGGATAAACGAGCTTACTAAAATTCTGGCCTTCTTGGAAGGTAATCCTTGCAGTTAATTCTTCTGTCTCGACTTCAGGATGAAATGCACCTATTACAAATTCGTGATGTGAGTGATCACGGTACATTGGTTCACCTGAAGTTTCCCAACCTTTTCCTGTATAAATATCTTTCGTTTCAATCCGCCAATATTGGTCTCGGCTTGCCTCCGCAGTAAAGACAGGCGTATCATCCTGGATGAATGAACCTCCAAGCTGACTATCATCTTCACCGTAACCTACTTTACGAACAGTACCATCTCCTGAACCGCCACGCACTTGTTCTGCTGCACTCTCAATAAACGGAACTGGATCTGGCCAAATCGGATCCAGTTTTGGTGCGAGTACTCCTATAAATACAGAAAAGACAATAGTGAGAATAAGCGGCACACTCCACGGCACTTTATTTTTAATCCGTTTGAAGGATAAACGTTCCCTTTCCAGTTCACGATTAAAATTAGACATCGCAAGTGCAACTAAAGAGATGACAAAGATGCGTATAATCGCAAATGTAGCGTCATACATCGTGAATGTATCCAACACGGTAATATAAACGAACGTCAAAAAGATGAACAAGAAAATGCGTTTCATTTGTACGAACCAGTAGTGCAATAAATAGCTCATCAACCAGATGAGCAACAAGAATAAAAAGCTACGGAACAATGGACTCAAATAATACCAATTTTGCGAGACGAGAATATCAATATTAATCATCAATTCCATTGCAAGACGATTAAACCATTCCCGACTAAGAAACGTCATTTCAAAATAAAGTCCATTTAAAATAAAAGCGAGACCAAACCCTTTTAAAAGAAAGCTGACCCACCATTTCAATTGAAGCACTGAAATGAAAAAGCAGAACACGGCATAGAGGACAAAGATGGAAATACTACTCGTATCCGTGACCTGCTCAATTGGATATAGCCATTCTAAAAACAGAAAAAGACCACAAAGGTATAGGGCAACCGTATAGAAACGTGGGATAGTAACTAGATTCCTCTCTTTCATCGGATACTCACCTCTAGTGGTGTTGCTGCTAACTGTCTCTCCGTCAACACATGAATTTTTGTACCTTCTTTTTTCATTTGAGCGATCATCTTCTGCTCGCTTTCTAAAATAAAGGCGGAACCTTGGATAAACATAACCACAATTTGGGCAGTCCGCTGTTTTAGTTCCTGAATGGTCAGTCTAAAGAAGTCGTCAATAGACGAAGTGAAAATGACCAACCGTTCCAGTCTTTTCTGGCCCTGCATCGTTTCCTTCAACAATCGAGAAAAGGACTCTTCTCCATCCGGCTGGATTTTAGTCAGATAGTACCGGATATCCCCTTTCAACTGATTGGATTCTCTAATGGAGAAGCTACGGACTTCCGAACCAATGGTCAATAAGTGCACGTCAGATGTGGTGTTTTCAAGTTTAGCCAGCATCGAAAGTGCCAGTTCCACACTCGCTTCAAAAGCAAGGGGGTTTATATTTTTAGGCAGCGTAGCGTCAAGAATAAGTAGGAGTTGGTTGCTCCTTTCAATCTCAAATTCTTTTGTCATCACCATTTGGTTCTTCGCCGTTTGTTTCCAGTGGATCCAGGAGAAACGATCACCTGGTTCATATTCCCTAACACCTGTTGCTACCGTTGTATTCTCGAGCTGAAAACTATTTACCGCTGTTTGGCCCTGTTCAAAACTTTGGGCACCATCGATTAATTTAATTTCCCTCTCATGAGGCTGTACAAGCAGTTCATCTTCCAAAGTAAAAACATGTTCTTTCTTTACAAAGCCAAACACGTCGCTGATTCTCACCCGAACAGCTTCCAGCTTATGTTCCCCTCTTGGTAGCTCTTCCAGCTTAAAGGGGATTTCTATCCTTTTTCGGAATCCGATGAGAAAGATTTTTTTCATCGAACGTGTAAACAATAACTTTTCAGGTTCATTTAAATGCGAATAGTTATGGTGTTTCCTGTCTTTCCTATTCAACGAATCTGACATGATTTCCTCAAAGATTCCGTAATATAGTGGAAAAGGAAACTTCCGCTCAATCGTTAGGACAACCTGTGCTGTACCTCCAGCTTTAATAAGCCGGCCAGACAATACTCTCGTTACTTTCCAATTTTTTATCGGATAACAGACCAAAACTAAAAGATACAGTAATATTGGAAGAAAACTATAAAACAAAAACCAGCTTACAAATCCGCCTTGGAACATCGCATAAGAAAACAAGACGATAATCAAGGTGAGAATAAAAAGTAAATTACCAATGAAACGGAACGTAACTTTCATCAGCTAAATTCCTTTCGAACCGGAATATGAGTTGATTTTAAAATCGAATCAATAATCCTCTCACCAGTATCTCCATTGTACCTACCTTCAGATGAAACGATTATCCGATGCACCAATACGAAAGGCGCCAAATACTTCACATCATCCGGCAGGACATAATCCCTGTTATTGATGTATGCATACGCTTTCGCTGCCCTCATCAATGCAATGGAACCACGGGGACTGACGCCAAGGTATGATGATGGATGTTCTCTTGTCCGATTCACTATATTTACGATATAGGTTTGAATTGTATCAGCAATATACACGTCTTTTACTTCTTCTTGGATGTCAATTAATTCTTCTCGGGATAGGACTGCATGAATGGTATCAATCGGGTGGTTCATTGAAGTTCTTTCAAGAAGCTCAATTTCTTCTTTGAAAGTCGGATAACCAATTTTCAACTTTAGGATAAAACGGTCGAGCTGAGCTTCAGGTAAAGGGTATGTACCTTCGTACTCAATCGGGTTTTGTGTTGCCATTACAAAGAACGGATCATTTAAGGATATTGTTCTGCCATCCACACTGACACTTTTCTCTTCCATGGCTTCAAGTAGTGCAGATTGGGTCTTAGGTGAGGTTCGGTTAATTTCGTCAGCCAATATCACATTTCCTAAAATTGGCCCTCCGCGAAATTCAAATTCCATTTCTTTAGGATTATAAATGGAAACTCCTGTTACATCTGAAGGTAGCAAATCCGGAGTAAATTGTATCCTTTTAAAATCACAGTCTAATGATTTAGCAAGAGCTTTTACTAACATGGTTTTTCCAACGCCTGGTACATCTTCTAAAAGAACATGCCCTCGTGCTAATAAAGCCACTAAGCTTAAGGTAATTACCTCTGCTTTTCCGATCATCACTTCGTTCATATTTTCAATTACAGGACTGATTTTTTTGTTATAGGCCGTAAGTCTTGTCATCTTATCCGTTCCTCTCTCCACCAATTATCTATAGGAATCTATCATTCTATCAGCTAGTATTAGACAGTTTACAAACATTTATACTATCACTATACAAAAAATTGTGATTGAAGTAAAAGGAAGATTGTTAATTTACAGGTTTTGTTTGTATGGTTCATTTGGATTAAGACTCACATGCTTTCTTTTTGGTGAGTATGGCGGGGGATGAAGGGCTGAAAGAGTGCTCAACTTTTCTCTTGGGCGTTCATAACGAGGATGAGCGACCGAATGAGTGCTCAACTCTTCTGTTCGAGCGTTCATAACGAGGATGAGTGACCGAATGAGTGCTCAACTCTTCTGTTCGGGCGTTTATAACGAGGATGAGGGTCCGAATGAGTGCTCAACTTTTCTCTTCGGGCGATAATAACGGGGATGAGGGACCAAATGAGTGCTCAACTCTTCTGTTCGGGCGTTCATAACGGAGATGAGCGACCGAATGAGTGCTCAACTCTTCTGTTCGGGCGTTCATAACGAGGATGATAGACCGAATGAGTGCTCAACTCTTCTGTTCGGGCGTTCATAACGAGGATGATAGACCGAATGAGTGCTCAACTCTTCTGTTCGGGCGTTTATAACGAGGATGAGCGACCGAATGAGTGCTCAACTCTTCTGTTCGGGCGTTCATAACGAGGATGAGCGACCGAATGAGCGCTCAACTCTTCTGTTCGGGCGTTTATAACGGAGATGAGCGACCTGATAAGCGCTCGACTTTTCTGTTCGGGCGTTTATAACAGGGATGAAGGACCGAACAAGCGCTCAATTTTGTCATTCGGGTCATAATAACAAGAATGAAGGACCGAGCGAGCGCTCAACTTTCCTATTCGAGCGTTTATAAATAACCGTCTATCAAAAAAAGCAGTGAATCCAATGATTCACTGCTTCATAACTTCATTATTTAAAATAAGGGTTGCCTTTCAGTCCAATCCAGTTGTCGGTTTGCTCTAGTTGGTGTGCCAACTGCAATAGGCGGTGTTCTTCACCTTTTGATGCGATGACTTGAACACCGAGCGGTAACCCTTCTTCTGAAACATAGACCGGCATAGACATCGCTGGCTGACCTGTTAAGTTCGCCAACATGCCGAATGGAGTATATGTCAGACTTGGAAGGAACATATCATATACGAGCTGTTGCTGTTCTGCTTGATTACCTTCATGGATCTTTCTTAAGTACTCTTCCCGCTTTTCATCACTAGTCTCCAACTGTCCAATCTTCGGGGCAGTATCTGCTGTGGCTGGTGTAATGTAGAAATCATAAGTTTCATGCAGTTTCGCCATCTGAGCCGCGGCTGTGTCCCATGATGCAAGACTTGCAGAAAAGTCAGCCCCAGAGATGGATTTACCAGCGACATGCATGAGCCAGCCTTCAAGTTCAATATCATCTTCTGTTATTTCACGGCCGATCGCTTGCTCCAAACCTTTTACAGTCATGTTCATTTCTCCGCTGTTCATGATGTAATAATCCCGCATCAACTGGATTCCATCAACACCATTATCCCGCTCTTCCACTTCATGACCTTCTGATTCCAACCATTTGACGACTTTCAAGACCGCATTTTTCGCATGCTCTGAAACTGGTGTGCCCACTGGTGAAGCAGTTGTGTATGCGATTCGTAACGGTTTCTTGTTTTCCATGTTCAATGCCGCTTGATAATTATCGACAAACACCGGTGCATGGAAAGCTGCTTCAGGCTGGAAGGTCTGCAATGCATCCATCATTGCTGCTGCATCCCGGACCGTTTTTGTCAGCATAAAATTAATCGATGCCCCTTGCCAATCACGACCCGCGCCTGGTCCAACAGGCATTCTTCCTCTAGTAGGCTTTAAACCAAATAGTCCGGAGAAAGAAGAAGGTATTCTGATTGAACCCCCTCCGTCACTTGCTCCTGCTACCGGAACAACACCTGAAGCAATAGCAGCCGCAGCTCCACCGCTGGAACCGCCTGGAGAATATTCTGGATTCCAAGGGTTCCTAGTAGGTCCATATAATTTAGGTTCTGTTATATTTTTCAATGCGAATTCCGGTGTATTTGTATGCCCTAAAAATACAAAACCTGATTCTCGTAATTTTTTCACAAAATTAGACTCGCCTTCTGCTACATAATTGGCAAGTAGTTTAGACCCGGAACTTAAAATTTCACCCGGGAGTGATTGTGAAACGTTTTTCAACATGGTTGGAACTCCTGCAAAAGGTGTTTTACCAACCTCTATCTTTTCCGCTTCCTGTAATGCTTTTTCTTTCCTGATACTGGTAGCCAAGTTAAGCTCTGGCTGAACCTTTTCCAGCTGTGTCAGTGCAATTTCCGTCAATTCTTTCGTTGTGACTTCTTTATTCTTTAAGAGTTCTGCTAGTCCTACTGCATCGTATGCTGCGTATTCTTCAAATCTCATTCTGTCACCTCATAAAAGTAATGTAATCTTTTTCATTGTATCACCGTTAACGATAATTTTCAGAATTTAAGATTACTACTCTATTGAATCGTTTAACTTAATGATGAAAGCTTCCATCTCCCTATCAACGAAAAGATAAAGTTCCGTCTCTCTGGTGATGTTCAATAAATTGCGGAATTCTGCAGGAATCGTTAAAGTTC
The DNA here is from genome assembly GCF_042678205.1 of Oceanobacillus luteolus. Lineage (NCBI taxonomy): Bacteria > Bacillati > Bacillota > Bacilli > Caryophanales > Bacillaceae > Oceanobacillus > Oceanobacillus luteolus. Next base: position 61,861 of record NZ_JBHUDE010000165.1, on the reverse strand, counting down.
CTTTATTCGATAGATTGCGTTGATTTTTATTCGCATCGTTTTGCGAGTGATAAATCCAAATTTCCTCACCTTGCAAATGCAATTCCATTAGGGTGCCAGGTTCAAAACCAAGTTCTGTCCGTTCTTTTTTAGGCAAACTAATTGTACCTAATTTAGATGCTCTAATCTTCTTAAGGAAATCCATGCCGATCACTCCAATGCTTGCTTTTCCTTATAATATATAAACCTGCAACATAATTATATATGAATCGGTATTTGATTGTTTAGTTGAATAGTAGATTCTGTCACTTCGCAGTCATAGGCAAGCAGTTGCACTCCTTTGACCGCAGCCTCCTTCAACATTTGATAAAACGCAATATCCATATCCTTATACGGTGTGAAGAGATGACATCCACCCATTTGAACAATAAAAAGAATGGTCGCCTCAAATCCTTCATCTTTTGCCTGGATTAATGTATTGACATGCCTTGTCCCTCTAGTCGTCGGTGCATCCGGAAACATGGCTACACCATCCTGTTCTAAAGTTACTCCCTTTACTTCAATAAAACCCGGTATTTTATCCCGATAATAAAAAAGATCAAACCGGCTGCTTTCATAGCGGACTTCCCGTTTGATATCAGTAACTCCTACGAATTGCATTAACTTTCCCTTTTTTAAAGCCTCATAAACGACGCTATTAGGTACCTGAGAATCAATATTGACCCACTTTTCTTCCTTCTTAGCAGCAATGATCGAATAACGGGTTACTCGCTTTGGATTATTCGAGGGTTCCAATGCAACTGTTGCACCAGGCTTTAACACTTCAATTAAACGTCCAGTATTTTTAATGTGTACCTTTTCCAGTTGCCCATCAATAAAGACTTCGGCTACAAACCGGTTCAGTTTCCTTGAAAACTCTCCAAATTTTACTTCTAGGTAACGCATCAATTTACACCCGGGAACCAACCTGGTACTGATAAAATGACTTTCCAAAACCGTTCCGGAATATCCAGCCTATCTTTGGCATGTAAATCAAGCACTGTTTCGATTTCCGAATATTTTCCTTCCTTCGTTTTCTCTACCCATTCAGGGTCAATCACTAAAGCTCTTCCTAGAGCTAAAAAGTCAACTCCCGATTGCATTGCCTTAAATGCATCTTCAGATGTACGGATTGAACCAACGCTAACTAATGGAACTCGATTATTGATCTGCTCCAAAAGTAAGTCAATCCTTGTTCTGTCTGAATCAGCACCTCTTCTCGCCTTTGACCAAAACTCGCCAAGCGAAACGTGCAAATAATCCAAATCCTTTTCAGCAAGTACATCAATAAATGGCAATGTTTCCGCCATCGTAATTCCTGGTGTATCAGGCTCTTCAGGTGAGAACCGGTATCCGACAATAAATGGTTCATCTGCATGTTCACTTACCGCCTTCTGCACAGAATCAATAACTGCAAGCGAGAATGTCATTCTTTTCTCTAATGTACCGCCGTACTTATCATTTTTACGATTTGCGTGCGGCGAAAAGAATTGTTGAATCAGATATCCATTCGCACCATGGATTTCCACGCCATCAAAGCCGGCTTTAATCGCCCGAACTGTAGCCTTCCCAAAAGCTTCAATGATTTCTTCTATTTCTACGGTTGTTAATTCTCTCGGCGTCGGACCTGGCATTCCACGACTTTCCGCCGGAATATTACTTGGTGCTGTAATATCTCCATCAGGTACCAGATGTGGTCTGCTTAATCGCCCTGCATGGAATATTTGAAGTATCGCCTTTGCACCGCCAGACTTTATAGCTTCTGCAACTCGAGATAAACCGGGAATCAGTGCATCTCGATCTACACCGACTTGCCCATCAAACCCTTGACCGCCGGGTGTTACATGAGCTACAGCGGTGACGACTGCACCAACCCCTTGGGAGCGGCGACGATAATAAGTAATTTCATCTTCATGTATAGAACCATCAGGATTAGATGAATAATTTGTCATTGGCGCCATAAATAATCTATTTCGAACTTCCATTCCACTTTTAAAAGTATAGGGTTTCCAAATTCGTTCTTCGTTTGCGTTCATTATGGTAACCTCCTATGTATTTTTTCAGTGTTCATTCGTAAGGATAACATGTTCTATTGCTTTGTTAAATTTTAAGAGCATCTATTTGAATTTTAAGAAATGATATGAAAAGATAGAGCTACTATCATACTTTAATAAGAACTTTCGGTTGATACAAGGAGGACGCCTTCTATGACAGCATTAATGGATAAAATAAATACCAAAATCATCCCTTTAGAAATAGAAACACCTAATATGCTAAAAAGCATCAATTTTTATCTCGTCAAAAAAAGCGAATCGCTTTTCCTCATTGATGCTGGTCTTGACAATGATTCATATTGGGAATATCTACAGCACACTTTACAGGTTCATGGTTTTGAACTGAGCGATTTAACGGCTATACTATTAACGCATCATCATTTCGATCATGTAGGGCTTGTACACCGGATCGCAAAACTACAGGACACTCCAGTTTATATCCACCCATATGCTTTACCAAAACTAAAAGGTGATCCTGAATTTTTATATAGAAGCTACCAATTCTTCCTTGAAATAACCGAGAAATTTAACACTGGCAGCTACGGTCGGGAACAGGCGGATGCCCGATACGATAGACAAATGAATAAAACCAAAACGGCGTTAGATTGGAATGTGCATGCCATAAATTCTGATAATTTATTCGGCTTCCAGGTCATCGGAATTCCTGGCCACGCACCGGATCAAGTAGCATTTTATTTACAGGATGAGAAAATTATCTTTCTTGGGGATTTGCTTATCGACCATTTAAGAAGTAATGCTTTCGTAGAGCCCGCTTTTGACGGCAGTCCGATTGCTGCATTAGAACATCATATCGGTTCCTTGAAAAAAATTATTGAGTTAAAACCAGAAATTGCCTTGTCAGGTCATGGCAAAGTGATTGAAGAGCCTGTAAAGCTGGCTCAAAGAAGACTGGATGCAATCGATGCGAAAGCAAGAAGTTTCCTCTCATCAATTGAGGCAGATATTAGAACGGGAAGCGAAATTGTTAAACAACGTCATCCAAATAAATATGAAAAAATTTTCTTCACCCTTCTTTCCGATGCATTGAGTTTCCTGCACTATTTAGAAGCAAAAGAAGCAATCACCAAAAAAGAAAGAAATGGTGTATGGTATTGGGAACCAGGGCCAAAAGAGTTTAACATGTGAAGTTATTATATTTTCCCACTTACTTATGATATTAACCAAAAAACGCATGAACTTTAGGAACAAGCGCTCCTGAATTTCATGCGTTTCTCATGTTTTATTGATTTTTTTCAAAGTACCCACATACAACATGACCGACTGCTTTTGCTGCTACAAGGATGGAATCTTCATCAATATTAAATTTAGGATGATGGTTGAAATATGGTTCTTTTACTCCTTTTGGTGTACATCCAATAAAGAAGTAGCAACCAGGTATTTTTTCCAAGTAATATGCAAAGTCTTCTGATGGTGACAATGCTGGATATTCTTTGATTTCTTTAATATCCTTATCATTCGCCTCTTTTAAAGTTTGTACAACAAAATCTGTGTACTCTGGGTCATTATATAGAGGTGGATAATCCGGTTCGTAATCTAGAATACATTCAACACCGAATTGTACTCCAATTCCCTCTGCAATCCGCTTCAATTCTTTTTCAATTACTTCACGGCTCTCCTTACTCATATAACGGATATCCCCTTCGATTTCAACACTGTCTTTTATGACGTTAAATGTTCCTTTCCCGTCAAAGGAACCAATCGTAATCACCCCAACATCCATTGGGTTCAGTCTGCGGCTGACGATTGTTTGAACAGAGGTCACAAAATGGGCTCCCGCAACGATTGAGTCATTCGCTTTATGTGGAGATGAGCCATGCCCACCCTGACCTTGTACTTTCAATTTAAAATAAGATCTGCCGTTAAAGGAATAACCGCTATGATAACCAACAACACCAGCTTCATCCATTGGAAGGACATGAATCCCAAATATCGCATCCAAGTCGTCAAGCTTTCCAGATTCGACGATACTTTTTGCTCCACCTGGCGGAACTTCTTCTGCGTGCTGATGAATGATTTTTACCGTACCGTTCAAATCATCTTTCAACTGTATGAGACAATCTGCAAGGACCATTAAGTATGCGGTGTGAGCATCATGACCACATGCATGCATGACTCCTTCATTTTTCGACTTGAATGGTACATCTGCCTCTTCTTGTATCGGCAGCGCATCAAAGTCTGCCCGCAGTCCGATCTTTTTGCCTGATTTTCCACCGGTAATGGTCACGATAATACCGTAACCATTACCGACATTTGTTTCTATTTCAACATCTTTACCTTTATAAAAATCTGCTATATACTGCGCTGTTTTTTCTTCCTCAAAGGATATTTCTGGATATTCATGAAGATGGCGTCTGATTTCAATCATTTCTTCTTTACGCGCTTCTAACATTTCCATTAATTGGCTTCTCATTTGAACCGACTCCCTTTTAAAATTAGCCTTGTTTTGCAGGCTTGATTTTGACAGCTGGCTGAGAAAGATTTTCTGCCCCTGTATCATTTGGTACAAATACCACAATGGAGACGAGGGCTAGAAGAGCAAAAATGACGTTTGTAATAATCCCAGCTGTTGCGGCCACATCTACACTAGCAAAAGCCGTTACTGCACCGTACACAGTGGCTGAAATAGCTACTCCAAATGCATTACCTAAAGAACTTGCCATTTTGTACACTCCTGATGCTTCCCCAACTTTATTTTCAGGTGCATATGATACTGCTGTATCAGTTGAAGGAGTTGCGTAAAAACCAAGTCCTAATCCAAAGAGGATGAATCCCACAAATACGACGATTGTATAAATTAAATCTGGCAGGAAGGTAAGTCCCATAACACCAACACCGATTAACGTAAGGGTCGTACCCCAAACCATTGGTTTTTTCGCTCCTGTACGTTGCATAATTTTCTCACCATCCCTGATTGGAATGAACTGAACCCACGTCCCACTTGCACATACGTATTTGCAACAATTAACGTACCAGCTACTGCATTCAATAAGAAGTTAGAAATGGTAGCCCCAGTATACGGTTTGATTGAGAACATTTTAAAGTCAATCAATGCATTTTCACGTTTACCTTCGTATTTGACGAATGCATAGATACCAACCACAGTAACTACCGCAAGTCCAATCGTTAATGGGTTTGTCCAACCTAATTCAGCACCTTGAGTAATGAATACGTTTAGAGCTAACATTGTTATAATGAATATCCCTAGTCCACCAAAGTCAAACTTGAATTTACCTTGAGATACTGCTTTACTTTCAGGAACTTCTTTAATCAACCACATAGCCAATAAAGAGAAGATGATGGAGAAGATAAAGATCCATTTCCATCCCATAGATGTTGCAACTACACCACCGAAGAAGGAACAGAGACCAGAACCACCCCAAGAACCTATGGACCAATAACTAAGTGCACGTTGGCGTTCAGGACCTTCGAAGTATTCCTTCACTAAAGCAATTGTCGCTGGCATAATCGCAGCTGCAGATAAACCTTGAAGGATACGGCCTATAACCAAAAGGAATGCTCCGTTCGCTAATACAAGACACAGTGAACCAATAACACTTAGAATTAGACCGACATAGGTAACTTTCTTACGTCCCAACCTGTCAGCTAAACCACCTGCAACTACAATGAACATACCTGAGAATAAGGCTGAAAGGCTGATCGCTACGTTTAACGTACCTAACGAAACACCTAAATCAGATTGAACCGCCGGAACTATATTTACCATTGATTGAGCAAATAACCAGAATGAAATTACACCAAAGACGATACCTGTAATCAATTTATTCGTACCTTTGTACGTTGTTTCCATCAAAAACGCCTCCTTTTGATTTGGTGGGCTTGTGTTTTTTATTATTGCCCGATGAGTGAATAAAACAATTGGTTAATAATACTGTTAATAGAGCTTCTCCCGTGGAATGAATATCCACTTTGTTAGGAATAATATTTAATATTTCTGAGCTCAACTTTATTATAAGAGACCACCGTTCATCCAATAAGTCTTTATTCATCCTGGATCAATTGATATTATGTGCATTTTTTCACATAAACTTAAACAAGTAAAAAAATGACCGTCTTAAATTGACTCAATTAAAAAACCGACTCGATTTTGACAAATTACCTAATCGAGTCGATTTTTATTTATAAGATGTACGTATCAATTTCTTGTACTAAGTTGACTAGTTGCGGCTTACTCACTTGAGCACTTGCACCAACTTTTTCACCTTTATGGTAAAGGTCATCTGTGATAAGAGAAGAAAAGATGATAACTGGTATTCCGCTCAAACGATGATGATGTTTAATTCGATGAGTCAAATGATGACCATCCATTTGAGGCATTTCGATATCCGTGAGAATGAGTTGGACAGATTCCTCGGGATGCACGGACAAATCCTCAGCCAACTTCTCCAAATAATCCCAAGCTTCTTTCCCATTATGGAAGAACGTAACGTTACTATAGCCTGATTTCTTTAGCGTATCCTTTAATAACTCCCGCAAAACTGCAGAGTCTTCCGCAATTACAATTTTCTTATCCGAACGCTTTCGTTCACCTAACGTTTGGATGCTATCTACGTTTCCTGCAAGCTCCGGATTAATTTCGGAGATAATCTTCTCTATATCTAAAAATACCGCAAGGGTTTCATCCGTTAATTTGATTATTCCTGTAGCATATGGTTGATTACCTGTTGCCAGGTCACTTGGTTTTTCAATTTGTTCCCAAGAAATTCGATTGATCCGATTCACTTTATGAACCCGGAATGCAATCTTAACTTGGTTCATTTCTGCAATGATAAACCGATCAGAATCTGGATTTACAGACGGTTGCTTACTTACAATTTCCGCCAAGTTAATGACTGGAATAATTTCTCCTCTTAGATGAATAACACCTTCAACAAAATTAGGAGCCATGGGTATACTTGTTATCGCTACCGGGGTGATAATTTCTCTCGTTTTGAGTACATTAATAGCATAATATTCATTTCCAAGCTCAAAGAGGATAATTTCTAATTCATTTGTTCCGCTCTCTAATAAAATTCCGTTATTATGATTTTCCATTCCCATTCTCCTACAAACACTATTATTGTTCCTTCCCCAGTTTACATTTCTCCGTTCTTTTTTTCAATTACTTCTGTAGCATGTCATAAATAATTCGGTTATATATTTTTTTCAAACCTCCTGGAATTGGATGGAGTCCATAATGACATTTGTAGGTTTATCCCAAGGAATACGATTCTTACTTGTCGAGATTTCTGACTTCAAGTGGAATCAACGATTGGTTTAACGATTCACGATACATCTCGTAACGTTCTGGAAGCTTTAGTTCCTGCCCCATCGTTTCATAGGATTCATCGTGTGCAAATCCTGGTGGATCAGTCGCAATTTCAAATAGAGTCTCCCCATGCTCTCTAAAATATATTGCATTGAAATAGTTTCTGTCCTGAACAGGAGTCACAAGGAAGCCATTTGTACCAACATGTTGTTTCCAATCAAGCTGGTCATCATCATCTTTTGCTCTCCACGCGATATGATGCACCGTTCCTACACCCATTTGCCCCCGTTCAACTGAAGTCTTTTTCACATCAATAATATTTCCAATTTCACCATTGGATTTAAAACGTAATAAATCATTCTCTTCACCTATAAACTCCAAGCCCATAACTTTCTCTAGCGTATCCCTTGTGCTCTGTGGATTTGTCGATAATAATATTGCTCCTCCAAACCCTTTTATCGCCACTTCTGGCGTGACATCTCCATGCGTCCAATTGTTCCGATCTCCTTCTTCTCTTTCCACCAATTCCAAATGTAAGCCATGGACGTCTTCAAATTCCAAGTACACTTCGCCAAATCTTTCTGTTTTTCTAAATTGGATGTTGAATTTTTCTAGCCGTTTTTCCCAGAATGGCAGAGCCCCAACAGGAACAACATAGGTTGTCACGCCGACTTGACCGCCACCAATTTTCCCTTGATATGCATTCACCCACGGAAAAAATGTAATGATTGTACCAGGATTTCCTCCATCGTCTCCAAAATAAAGATGATATGTCCCCGGATCGTCAAAGTTTACTGTCTTCTTGACTAATCGTAAACCTAAAATCCCGGCATAAAAATCAGTATTTTCCTGTGGATGACCAACAATAGCTGTAATATGATGAATTCCTTCAGTTTTTTTCATATAGTAATGACTCCTTATGATTTCAATTATTCTTAATTACATATTTATTAATTAAGTTTATTTTATCTAACTACATTCCAAATGTCAACTAGCTCCTTTAGGAGGAATGTAATATAAAAACAGCATCCCACTACAGCCAATGAATAAAAGATTCCTCGACAAAATTCAGAACTTGTCAAAGAATCTTTACATCACATCATTGTTCATTTACTTATATTGCACAGCCTGATAGTCCTCGTTTTTTTCAAATTGTTTTTTAGCATAAGGACAAGTCGGTGAAATTTTAAGATCTTCACTTTTCGCTTTATCCACTACTTGACGGACGAGCTGACCAGCCAAACCTTGACCACGATGGTTTTCTTCTACTCCTGTATGGTCAAGAACCAATACATTGTCACCCTGTCTTGTAAATGTCACTTCCCCTGCTTGGTTTCCTTGTTCATCCATTGCAACAAAACGACCTGCTTCTTCTTTAAATTCGTAGCTCATCTATTTTCCTCCTTATTTTTCAATGGATATCTCACCAATACCCACGTCAAGCTTTTTTATTACACTTTTGTTATTAGATTTCCACCTCGAATGGTGATTAAAACATAAGCATCCTCTGATCTAAGTAATTAAAATAGGTTTATCTCATTGTTCTGGTGATAATATAACCAAAAAATCCATTTAAATACTTGATGAATATAAGGAAATAAAAAAGAGGCCCCCATTCCACTATGGAAACGGGTAAGCCTCTCAGGTAAAGTCTTAGGAAGATGGCCTTTCAACAAGCCGGGCGTTTTCCTGTTTGGAATCCTTCCGTTCAGACATTCTTAAATAAATATTATTACCAACTAAGGATACGATAATAAAGATCGTACCGAGGTAATCAAAGATAGTGATTGAACTGCCTTGGATAATGGAAATCGTTAAAGTTGTAATCGGAACAAAGTTAATGAATAACAAGGCGTTCAGTGGGGATAAAATGTTAACTCCTACATTCCAGCCTAGGAGTGCAATTACCCCTGGGAATATAATCATAAATAATGAATGCGGTGCTGTAACAATAACGGTTTCAATGGAAGGAACAGATATAAATCCTATAATCGTTAAGGCTGCAACAATAATTACTGCAGTCAATGTACCAAGTAAACAAGTTAATGTGGAATAACGTAGGGCTGACCAGCCTGCAAACTGTGGTCCTCCCATTGTATAAACAACCCAACCGATTACCGCGATTAGAATCAATAATGAAGGAATCATATCCGTTGTTGCTCCGAGAAAGGACTGGATATTTCCTTTTGTGATCACCAATATAGCACCTACGAAGGCTATAATGACAAAAATCAACGTTATAGGCTGAGGAAATCGTTTATATAAGATAGATGCAATGACGATGGAAATCATCGGCATCAGCGCTTCCATAACGGAAGCTACCATTATCCCAGGCTCACCTAATAAATCTTCTCCCCAAAAGATCAATAGATTGTAAACGGTAAACGCCATCGTACCGTAGAACCAGAGCTGCTTACCTTTGCCTTCGAAACGAAAAGCCTGCTTTCCTTCTTTCCAAAATAAAATCGCTACTAAAATAACCGTTACCGATACGTAGCGAATGATGGTGAAATAAAATGGATCAATATGCTTAAATGCTGAATGAGCTACTGGGAACATTGCTCCCCAAGAAGCTGCAGCAATGAAGCAAAGAATTGCCCCAAACCACACACTATTCTTCATTTCTGTTTTTTCTCCCCTTTTGTATTTATACCATCATTATCAAGCCCTTTAGATATCTTGTAAAATGAATCAATTTGATGACAATCATCATTATTATTGATATCATAAACAAGAGTGAGTAAGGGGGGACAGCATATGGAGTTTAAAGACTTGGAGATCTTTCAGATGGTGGCTGAGAAAGGGACAATTACCGATGCTGCAAAAGCATTGAATTATGTACAATCCAATATCACTTCCAGGATTCAGAAGTTGGAAAGAGAAATGAATACTCCGTTATTCAATCGTCACCGCCGAGGTATGACATTGACACCTGAGGGGAAGAAGTTAATGACATATAGTGAGAAAATCATGTCACTCACAGATGAAATGAAGAAAGTTGTCCAGAGTAAAGAAGAACCATCCGGCAAACTTGAAATCGGAACAATTGAAACGGTTTTTCAACTCCCAAATATATTAGCCTCATTTGATAAAAAGTACAAAAATGTAGAGCTCTCTTTATTTTCAGGAGTAACCGAACAGCTGGAGAAAAAAGTAATGGATCATCAATTAGACGGTGCCTTTGTTACCGATGGGCCATTTTCTTCTGAAATAATTACAGAGGAAGTATTTGAGGAGGAACTTGTCCTCATTTCCAGTAGTCAAGTGAATGCTTTTGAAGCAACAGAGAAAGAGCCGGTCCTTTGTTTCACTAAAGGATGTGGATATAGGGCACGCCTGGAAAATTGGTATGCAGACCAAGGAATCCGACCTACTAAAGTAATGGAATTCGGAACACTAGAAACGATTTTACGAAGTGTAGTCGTAGGTCTCGGTATCGCCTTTGTACCAAAATCATCTGTCATACATTTAGAAGATAGCGGACTCATCCGGACCTATTCTTTACCTGATCAATACAGTAAAGTGAAGACAATGTTCATTCGTAGAGAAGATACTTATCTTACGACAACCCTCCAAAAATTTATTGAAACGATTAAAACAAACCAAAACGTAGAAATCCATTCGCTGAAATATTAAAGGCCAATCAGAACAATCTGATTGGCTTTTTTAACGAAGTCCATCATCCATATGGGCAAAACCGATTTCTGTGTCTACTTCACCTTTGATTGAGTCTATGTTAGCGTCCTCTCCTTCTACCCAGCCTTTAAAATCAAATTTCACCGGTTCACCACTTTCACCGAGTGCAATCCATGCCTGTTTTTCTTTCGGCAAATAAGCTGATGTATGGATTGTTCCCGCCCAACTTTTATACTCCTTAGCGAAAACATTTTGATGAGGATCATTCATAAAACGAAAAGCATCTTCTACATATTTTGTCGTTCTATTTTCGATTATTGTCTTCAAACGATTTTGAGAATCAACTAAGTAACGACGGTTTTCTTCATGTAATGTCTCAAAGTGATTCGTACAAGCATTACCTTTTCGAACCGCAACTTTCCTTGGACTCGTTTCAATGATATAAGTCTCTTCATTCGGGTCTAGGACGACATAGCTGAAACTATGGCGATGGGGAATTTCCTTTAAAAACTGAACCGCTTCTTCCACACTGGCGCAAGTTTCCAAGAGCATCCGGCCAATCATCCAACAAACAAATCCATTTCCTGGTTTTTTACGATTGATTGCATTATACCCCATCACAAGCCCCTGTTCATTCATTCCATCCATACGTCCAGTAACTCGCTGCGCTGGTCCAATCGTCGCATAGCCCGTATCCGTCGGCTGATAGATATGGTATCTTCCTTCATAAGTTTTTGGATGAAAATCATAATTTCTCACCATGAAGTCTGTCCCAGTCACAATGGAACAGCCACTCCGCTCAATAGGAATCCGATATCCAGAAAAGTCTCGTAAAATGATTTGCATTGGAGCTTTTAATGCATCTTGTAACCCTTCAATTTCTTCCCATATTCCTGGTGCATACATTTTAATCATCTTCTTTGTTTCCTGTTGATCCACTGTAAACCGCGGCTGTCGAATCTTCCAGATTCTTTCCCTATTCTTCATAACAAGAGAATCTTTTATTTGGTTCCCCAGCATAATCCCATATTCATAATGAGTACCACGAAACTGAACGACATCGCTGTAAAGTTGCTTCATATGACACTCCATCCTATTTGATTTGTTAGCCACTATTGTAACTGAAAATTAACAAAAGAGAAAATTCCTAGTTTGTGCATTCTTAAGCTGAAGTACGACATACCCTTGCATCTCATTCATGCTTTACGCCTCAGTATAAAACTCCCGAAGAAAGTAACCAAGCAGGCCAATAGCATCGTTTTGGAAAATTTGGCAGGAAAAATAAGAAATGACACGAATCTTACACTATAAGTCTATTTTTTGTCGGAAGGAGTTGTTTATGTAGATTGCTTTTATAAGAGTACATCCAGTTCACAAGCATTTCTAAAGAGTTAATTACGAGGAGGAGAACAATGGGGAGATTTTTTTACCGCACTTTAATCATTTCATTAATTGTTCTAATGACAATGGCAGGTTTTCCACAGCTACATTCAGCGAAAAATTACGATACAGATTATGATAATTACGAACGAGTCGCTGTAGCAAATGGAGGAATGGTCTCCACTTCACATCCCTTAGCCTCTGCTATTGGTGCAGAAGTATTGAGAACGAATGGAAATGCAGTAGATGCTGCGATTGCTATCCAATTTGCATTAAATGTTACAGAGCCTATGATGTCTGGGATTGGTGGCGGAGGATTTATGATGGTTTATGACGGGGAAACGGAAGAAACTACCATCATTAACAGTCGTGAAAGAGCTCCAGCTGGCGCTACACCAGATATGTTTTTAGATGAAAATGGCGATCCAATTCCTTTCGATGAACGGGTTCAGCACGGAAACGCAGTAGGTGTACCCGGAACATTGAAAGGACTGGAAGAAGCTCATAACCGCTGGGGCTCTCGGCCATTCCAACAATTGATTGCACCAGCCATTAAGCTTGCCAAAAAAGGATTTCCGGTGAATAGAATCCTTGCGAAGGATATTAAAGATAATCAAGATAAACTTCTTAGGAGTGCAGCCGCAGAGGTGTTTTTACCGAATGGGGAACCTCTCCAAGAGGGTGAGCTTCTCATCCAAGAAGACCTGGCGAATACACTACAATTAATCCGTTCTCGCGGTGTAGATGCATTCTATCACGGGGAAATTGCTGATGCATTGTCCGAAACAGTGCGCGAATTCGGCGGTTCTATGACTTCAGACGACCTAGCAGTCTATGACATTACAATAGATGAACCAATTTGGGGCGAGTTCCAAGGTTATGAGATTGCGAGCATGCCGCCACCAAGCTCGGGAGGAGTCTTTCTGCTTCAAATGCTTGGAATTCTAGATGGATTTGATTTATCACAATATGATATGAAATCCTGGGAAAAATACCATTTGCTTGCTGAAGCAATGCATCTATCCTACGCAGACCGTGCCGCTTATGCAGGCGACCCTGAATTTGTAGAAGTCCCAGTGGACGGCCTGCTTCACCCAGAATACATCAGTGAACGTCGATCTCTAATCGATTTAAACAAAGTGAATCAAAATCCAACTGCAGGTGATCCATGGAAATATGAACAAACAACACCAAATTATGAGCAAGTTGAACAACCAGCAAATGATAAAATAGGTGAAACAACCCATTTCACCGTCGCTGACCGTTATGGCAATGTCGTCTCTTACACCTCTACCATTGAACAAGTATTTGGTTCAGGGATTATGGTACCTGGATACGGCATCTTACTGAACAACGAACTAACTGACTTTGATGCGATACCTGGTGGAGCTAATGAAGTCCAACCGAATAAGCGCCCACTAAGCAGTATGACCCCAACTATCGTGTTCGAGAATGGAGAACCAATGTTGACAGTGGGATCTCCAGGCGGTCCTACAATCATTACTTCAGTTCTGCAAACCATTATCAACACACTGGAGTACGGTCAGGAACTTGAGGATGCTATAGAAGAACCTAGAATCTATACTAATAATTTAAATTCATACCGTTATGAAGAAGGTATCCCGGAAGATGTGTTGCAGGAACTTCGTAGAATGGGGCATCGTTTTGGAACCAGTTCAACAACAATTGGAAATGTACAAAGCATCCAAATTGATCATCATAATGGATTATTCAAAGGTGTTGCCGATTTTAGAAGAGAAGGTGCAGCAATCGGCGTGGACCTGAAAGGGAAAAGAAAATAATCAGAAAAGGAGTGCGGACTAGATATATCCGTACTCCTTTCTTATTTCTAACGAAGAGAAGCTTCTACCAACCACGCTCCTGCATTCTTTCCTCTAAACTTAATTTTGAAATGTCGATTCCTTTCATTGCACTACCCAATTCTTTGGATAGTTGTCCAATCAACTCATAATCTTGATAATTTGCCGTCGCCTTAACTATTGCTTTAGCGAACTTCTCCGGATTTTCAGATTTAAAAATGCCGGAACCAACAAATACTCCATCCGCACCTAGTTCCATCATTAATGCAGCATCTGCAGGAGTTGCTACCCCGCCTGCAGCATAGTTCGATACCGGTAGTCTTCCTTCAGATTTAATTTGCTTCAGCAATTCATATGGAGCACCAAGTTTTTTTGCTTCCGTCATCAACTCATCATCACTCATTATCGTCACTTTACGGACTTCTGCTTGAACTTTACGCATATGACGGACCGCTTCAACGATATTCCCTGTTCCAGGTTCACCCTTCGTGCGAATCATCAGCGCACCTTCCGCAATGCGTCTTGCTGCTTCTCCTAAATCTCTTGCACCACAAACAAACGGGACATCATAATCACTTTTTAATAAATGGAACTCTTCATCTGCAGGAGTCAGTACTTCGCTTTCATCAATGAAATCGACGCCCATGCTCTCCAATACTCGAGCTTCAGAAATATGGCCAATCCGAACTTTTGCCATGACAGGAATACTAACTGCTTGCATCACTTCTTCAACAATACGTGGGTCAGCCATCCGAGCTACTCCACCAGCCGCGCGAATATCTGAAGGTACCCGTTCTAGAGCCATTACAGCAATCGCACCGCTTTCTTCTGCAACTTTAGCTTGTTCAGCATTGACCACATCCATGATCACACCGCCAGATTTAATTTTCTCCAATGTTTCTGCGTGCTTTGTAATAGTTTGAATTGTCAAATAGAACACTCCTTTGATTTTTTCGAATTTTAATTAATTGTAAAGAATTTGTGGTACTATTAAAAGTATCAGTTTCACAAGAATTAACAGGGTCAGTTTGGAGGAGAGAAATATGAACATGCTCACTTGCCATTTAGAACGTGGAAACGGAATACCACTTTATGAGCAACTGTATGAATACATTAAAAAAGAAATTATGGAAGGAAAAATTTCTCATCATACAAAATTACCATCTAAACGGAAACTTTCGGATTTCCTTAACATCAGCCAAAATACAGTGGAACAAGCTTACGACCAATTAGTAGCAGAAGGATTTATCGAATCCAGACCAAGAAGAGGATATTTTGTTCTAGCTTATGAAGATTTGGAATATGTACAGCTTGAAAAGACAACTCAATCAAAACCTGAGGTGAATGAACATATCCGCTACGATTTCCACCCAAGCCGAATCGATACAGAACATTTTCCTTTTACGAAATGGAGAAAGTATGCAAAGAGAACCATTGATAATGAAAATCAACATTTGCTCCTTATGGGGGATCCACAAGGAGAACTTATATTGCGTGAAGAAATCGCCACTTACCTTTATCAAGCGAGGGGGGTGCAATGCTCACCAGACGATATCATTCTAGGGGCAGGTATTGAAACACTTCTGCAACAATTCATCTTGCTGATGGGCAGTGAAACAACATATGGAGTGGAAAATCCGGGTTACTATGTCATGTCGCGGATGTTAAAGCATTACCCTAATAAAGCTTATCCTTTAGAAGTTGATGACAGAGGAGTAAAAGTGGATGAGTTGGCTCATACGCCGATTGATATTATGTACGTCACTCCTTCACGTCAATTTCCGTTCGGCTCTGTACTCTCAGCCAACCGACGTATCAAATTACTGAACTGGGCTGCAGATAAGGATAATCGTTATATCATTGAAGATGATTATGACAGTGAATTTCGCTATACAGGTAAATCGATTCCTTCATTGCAGAGCATGGATCAAAATGAAAAAGTCGTCTATTTAGGAACCTTTTCCAAATCATTAATTCCATCAATCCGAATCAGCTATATGGTACTGCCAAAACAGTTAACAACACTTTACAAGGAAAAATTATCTTATTTCCAATGCTCAGTTTCTCGGATAGATCAACATATTTTGGCACAATTCATGCAGGAAGGTGATTTTGAAAGGCATCTGAACCGCATGCGTAATGTGTATCGGCGCAAAATGGAAATTACGTTGGAGACATTAAAAGATTATAATAATGTAGTTGAAGTAACTGGTGATTTCTCAGGATTTCATGTGGTACTTAGGGTTAGAAATGGCCTATCGGAAGAAGAATTGGTCAGCAAAGCAGCAAAAGCTCAACTTAAAATTTACCCTCTCTCCTCCTATGTGATGGAAAAACAAACCGGAGACTATCCAATCATTCTTTTGGGCTTTGCAGGTATCAGGGAGGAAGAGTTACAAGAGGCAATACATCTATTAATGAAATGCTGGGCTGAATGAGTAATTGACAGTTTTGATGATACTGCTGGGTACTCCCTCAAATTTATAGAACACCTTTCGCTTACAATGAATATTATAAAATGGATTAAGATAATTAATAAGCCTAGCTTATGACAAAACTTTGGGGGGGAAGCATATGAGTGAAGATCAACGAATAACCGCAGTCACCCCAGTAAGCACTTCAGAAACTGCAGCTATTCAAACTCCTAGAGATACCTTTCAACCTGTTGATACTACTGGGATAGTACTGGGAATATTAGGTGGAATCATCTCAACTTTTGGTGGTGCTTTATCTACCCTCGGGGCAATCATACAGTTAAATGCTGATTTAGAAGCTGAGATTCAATCCCAGCAAGAATATCAAGCAGATAAGGATAAAATGCAAAAAGAAATTGTGGAACTGGAAGATAGAGTAAAGCAATTAGAGAAATTAATAAAAGAATTAACATAGCCGGACATTCAGAGCAGTAAAGCTGAATGTTCGGCTTCTTAGATTAATATGACGACAATCAAAGGTTTGAATGACAAAAAACGATTCTAAAACAAGATTTCCATTTCCATTCAACTAATTTCAAATATATATTTATTTAGTATCTCTGCCGCTTCCGAAATTTGTCTTTTATTAATATCAGCATACATTGTTAATCGAATACAACTCTCATCCATTCTCTTAACAGCCAATCCTCGCCTGAATAAATCTTTTTCTATCTGATTTGATTTTATACCGCTTTGAGAGAAGTCGACTGTAATGATATTCGTTTGTACCTTATTAAGATCAATGGTTACCAAACTATTAAGCCTTAACTTTTCTGTAAGCATACGTGTCTTTCTATGATCTTCCATTAATCTTACTCTATAGTTTTGTAGTGCCTCAATACCTGCAGCCGCAATAATACCGGATTGTCTCATATTCCCACCGAGAAGTTTACGTACACTTCTGGCTTTATTGATAAAAGTGGACTTACCACAAACCAACGAACCTACTGGCGCCCCCAGTCCTTTCGATAAGCAAAAAGTAAGAGAATCAACTGGCATGCATAATTCTTTCAAAGAGTTATTTAATGCAACCGATGCATTAAATATTCTTGCACCATCCATAAACAATGGTATTGCCTTCTTTATTGCCAGTAAGCTTATCTCTTGTAAAGTATCCAGCGGAATACATGTACCACCATAGTAATTATGAGTATTTTCTAAGCAAATGACTTTAATGTCTTCAGAATCAATTATCTGTTCAATACTATTAAGGTCAGGTATACCATAATTATTTTCTTCGTAGAAAACAGGTATAAGCCCAAATAAACCTTTCATGAACGGAGCTTTTTCGCTACGAAAAATATGACTTTTACGACTTAATAGTACTTTATCTCCTCGTTTGCAGTAAGAAAGTAAACTGATATAATTTGCCATTGTGCCACTATTACAAAACAAAGCCGCTTCCTTACCAGTAAGATTACTGGCAAATGTCTCAAGTGCATAAACGGTTGGATCTTCTCCAACCCCGTTTGGATTTGTCCTGCCATCATCCCCAACCTCAGCTTTATACATTGCTTCTCGCATCGCTTCAGTAGGTTGAGTTAATGTATCACTTCTTAAATCAATCATAATACTCTTGAACAGTAGTTTTTGCTATTCTATTATCTAAGTCTTCGTAATCAAAATACCTTATCGTTTCATAAAGCTCTTTCCGTGTTTGCATATCATTCAGCATTTCTTTCTGGGTACCTTTAACCATAATCTCATTATACACTCGCTCATATGCTTTAGCTGCCACCCTTAAAGAAGTTACAGGGTAAATAACGACATTATAGCCGAATTCTTCAAAGTCCTGCGCTGAATAATACGGAGTTTTCCCAAATTCAGTCATATTTGCAAGTAGCGGAGCACCAATTTTCTCCTTGAAAAGCTTAAAATCATCTTCTGTTGTCAAGGCTTCTGTAAAAATCACATCTGCTCCGGCATCGAAATATGCCTGCGCACGTTGAACTGCAGATTCTACACCTTCTACACTTACCGCATCCGTCCTTGCCACGACGACTAATGTAGGTGTAATTTCTTTAATCGCTTTAATTTTTTGTACTAATTCTTCGATGGGCACTAATTGTTTCCCATCCAAGTGACCACATTTTTTTGGTAACTGCTGGTCCTCTATTTGGACAGCAGCCACTCTCTTTTCATACATTTCCAATGCTGTACGAATCGTGTTCAATACCCCTCCAAAACCTGTATCAATATCAACTAACACCGGAAGATTTGAAGCCCGAATGAGTTCCTCCGCCCTTTCCGCTAACTCATTAGAATTCATTACAGCTAGGTCAGGAAGCCCCTTGCTTGCCGTAAACGCAGCTCCTGATAGATATAAAGATTGGAAACCAGCTTCTTTTGCTATTAGAGCGGCCATTCCATCATGGGCTCCTGGTATCTTAAAAATTTCATCTTCAAGTACCAATTCCATGAATTGATCGGCAAGTTCTTCTTGAGTCGAATGCTTCTCGATAAACCAGGTCATCAGATCATCTCCTTATATAACCATCTTTTGCATAAACTCATGTACAGGTATGGTTTTCAAGGTTTCAAGATTGGTAGAAACCTCATAAATTTCTTTAACTTGTTTTTCTGGATAACGAGTTTCTAAGTTTGCAACAAACTTTTCTTCCAACTTTGGAATCGCCTCTTCTCTTCTGAAGCGATGTCCGAGCGGATATTGTCTCTCTACTTTTTCAGTTTTTGAACCATCTCGGAAAAATACTTGAACAGCATTTGCTATCGAACGTTTCGCCGGGTCTAAGTAATCCTCTGAATATTGTTTATCCTCAACAACCACCATTTTTTCTCTAAGCTGATCAATTAACGGGTTTGTAGCTACTTCGTCTTCATAGTGGTCAGCAACGATATCACCAAAGATTAAGCCAATGGCAGTGATGTATTGTAAACAATGGTCTCTATCAGCAGGATTATGTAGAGGACCTTGCTTATCAATAATCCGAATAGCAGACTCGTGAGTTGTTATTTCAATCTTTTCTATTTCTTCTAATCGCTCTTTAATTTCTTCATGCAGAATAACAGCACATTCTGCTGCTGTTTGTCCGTGAAATTCGGCAGGATAAGATACTTTGAATAAAATATTTTCCATGACGTAAGAGCCAAATGGCTGTGCTAACGTTAACTTATTCCCGTTAAACAGCACATCTTCGAATCCGTAGGTCGGAGCGGATAATGCAGTGGAATAGCCCATCTCCCCCTTCACAGCCATTAGCGCTAGTCTTACACCTCTGCTCGTTGCATCACCTGCTGCCCAGGATTTTCTTGAGCCTGCATTAGGGAATTGCCGATATGTTCGAAGACTCGAATTATCAATCCATGCATTGGATACTGCGTTAATTACTTCTTGCTTCGTACCACCGAGCATGCCTGTTACAATAGCTGTAGTAGCAACCTTTACAAACAACACATGATCTAAACCGACTCGATTTAGACTATTTTCCAGCGCTAATACACCTTGTATTTCGTGTGCCTTCACCATTGCAATTAACACATCTTCCATAGTCAGTGGCTCTTTGCCTTCTGAGACATTTTTTCGACTGATATAATCAGCAACTGCCAAAATGCCTCCCAGATTATCAGAAGGATGTCCCCATTCTTTAGCTAACCAAGTATCATTAAAATCCAACCAACGGATAATCGTTCCTATATTGAATGCAGCCTGCACCGGATCCAACTCAATTTGAGTGCCGGGAACTCTACTTCCATTTGGTACATGTGTTCCCGGAACTATTGGACCTAAATGTTTTGTACAATCAGGATAGCGTAAAGCTAATAAACCACATCCTAAAGTATCAATTAATACGTTCTTTGCAGTCTCCATTGCTTCAGCACTTTCAATTTTCCCATCAACCACGTAATCTGCTATTTCTACTAATAGAGAGTCAGTCTTTTGCTTCATCTTTGTTCTCCTTTACCAAAAATATAATGCAGACAAAATAGAGATAATCATAAACACCAAACTAAAAACAAAACCAATGGTATATTGCTCTTTTTTAGTCAGTACCTGTGTTTCAAATGCAAGATAAGTTGTCGTTGTATGAATCGGAAGTACCATCATACTCCCAACTATTAAGATGACTAAGAAAGCTAGTTGAAACTCTGGTATTCCCAGCAAATCAGAGTATGACATTACAATCGGAAAGATAACTACTAAAGCTGCGGAAGGCACGATAAATAAAAAGCGCAAAAGGAAGATAATCGCAGCTACAATGATTATTTTTAACGTCATCCCTGTGTCGACTGGCATAAAACTGATTAATAAATGGGCTATTGTATCGGCTGTTCCGTTTTTCATCAATACTCCACCTAAAGAAAAAGAAGCTCCTAGCATTAAGAAGTTTTCCCAATCATAGGCCTGGACCATTTTATTTGTAACAAGACCCATCTTCGGTATAGCATAAAATGCAATAAGGAGCATAGGTGGCAAAATGAGCGGAACTCTGTCTTCATCGGTAACAATCCAAACAAAAATCATTATTAAAAAACTTAATAATGTAACCCAAAACTTTGGAGGCAGTTTATCATTTTTCAGACCCAATATTTCTGTAGTTGCTACTCTTTTAAAATTACTCTTTGGATACAGTAACTTCAGGTAGTTAAAAATAATGAACACCATGATTATTGAACCTATCCATAATGGAGGTCCCATCATTAAAACCCATTCTATCCAACTAAGATTGGCAATCTGATAATCTTTCAACAATTGATGAGCAAGAATGGGAAAACCTCCACCAGTAAATATTACAATTGTGGCATTCTGGTTCACCATACCGATTAAATAAACACTGTATTTATTAAAAACACTTTGCCTGTCGTACCCATAATAATTATTTAAACTGTATATAAGAGGCAGCATCATTTTAAATCTCGCAACCGCTGAAGGAAGTACAATCGGCATAAATAAAACAATGACCGGTAAACTAATTACTAGATGGAGAGGACCACCTTTGCTGAATTTAACTAGCAATCTAGCAAAAACCCGGTCAACATCAATTTTTACGAGAGCATTACTTATAAGTGATAGAACTAAAATAAAGTATAAAGCAGGCGTCAAGAAGCCTATTAAGGCTTCTTCTACTGTATCTACTAAGTTCAATAATATTAATAATGAAATAATAAGCAGACTACTTGCTGCTGTAGGAATCGGGCTTGCGACCCATAAAAAGATTGCAAATAATAAAACCAAGATTGTCCATTGTTGTTCTCTCGTAAAATAATCAGGGACCGGTATTAAAGAAATTAAACCTACTATAATTAGTATAGTTATGAACGTTAAGGTTAAGTTTCGGTTCAGTAATATGGTCCGCATTACTTTATTCAACTTTAATTACCTTTCTTTTTCCTTACTACCCCGATCAGCGGAAATACAAATGATAGCAGCGAAATAATTAATAGCGCACATGAGATTGGGTTAGTAATAAAAATCATTAAATCTCCGTTCGAGATTGTTAATGATTGTCTAAACGACTGTTCCATCATGCCACCAAGAATGAATGCTAAAATAAATGGAGGTGCCGGGAAAGAAAACAGTCTCATAATAAATCCAATTGCTCCAAATAAGAGAAGCATATATAAATCAAATGTGTTAAAACTTACTGCATAAACACCAATCATACTAAATACGATGACCAGCGAAATAAGCATTGGACGAGGAATTTTTAAAACCTTTGCAAAATACGGGATCAACGGCAAGTTTAGTATGAGTAGAAAAATATTACCGATATACATACTCGCAATTACTCCCCAAAATATTTCCGGACGCTCCGTCATTAACATTGGTCCCGGCTGTACACCCATTACAAGAAATGCTCCAAGCATTACTGCAGTTGTCCCGGATCCCGGAATACCTAAACTTAACAAAGGAACAAAAGCCCCGCTCGTCGCTGCATTATTTGCAGTCTCCGGAGCAGTCAGACCCTTAACAGAACCCTTTCCGAATTCTTCAGGCTTCTTCGCAATTCTTTTCTCAGAAATGTACGCAATAAATGAAGCGATTGTCGCTCCAGCACCAGGCAAAACACCTATAAGAAAGCCTAGAAGAGATTGTCTTGACATGGGGCCTGACATTTCCTTGAAGTCTTTTTTAGAAAGTCTTAAACTTCCTATATTGTGGAATTTTTTTAGTGATGTATCCTTACGATTTAAAACTAATGTACAGACCTCTGCTATAGCAAAGAGCCCTAACGCAATAACTAAGAAATCTATACCATCAAGCAGATTAATGCTTCCAAATGTAAACCTTTGCGTTCCGGTTTGGGCATCAATTCCAATCGTTACAACCATAAAGCCAGCGACCGCAGATATTAATGCTTTAGTTGTAGATCCTTCAGATAAGCTGGCGATGGCCGTTAAACCTAAAACCATTAGGGCAAAATATGCAGGCGGACCAAAAGATATGGCGACACTGGAAAGTGCTGGAGCTAATAACATCAATAAAATGACACTGACTGTTCCACCGACGAAGGAGGCTATAGCTGCAATTGCAAGAGCCTTACCTGCTTTTCCTTGCTGCGCCATTGGATAACCATCAAAAGCAGTAGCAACGGTGCCAGAAACACCAGGTGCATTTAAGAGAATAGATGAGGTAGAACCCCCAAAAATAGCTCCATAATATACTCCAGCCATCATTATCAATGCAATACTTGGTTCCATTCCAAATGTCATTGGAATCATGACAGCAATTGCACTTATAGGCCCTAAACCTGGTAACATGCCGATAATAGTACCTACAAATACTCCTATTAATACGAAGAAAATTGCCTCTACACTAAGTGCAGTCTGAAACCCTGTAATAATACCCTCTAATGAACCCATATATTTCCCTCCTTAAAAAGGCAAGATGCCACTTGGTAAACTAATTCTCAGAAGCTGTGTAAACATCAAATATAAACTAACCGGAAGTATGATCGATACGAGTACATTAGCTAAATAATTTTTATATCCAAGAAATCTAGAGCAAAGAAATATAAATAAAGCAGTTACAAAAACAAACCCTAATATTTCCAAAAATATAATGTAAAGAATAATTAGACCGCCTACTCCCAATAACATACCTACTTCTTTTTTTGGTATATTGCGTCTTGCTTTCTGCTCCTCAGATTCTTCATCCTTTATGAAAAACAAGAAAACGGAGAGTATCAATAATAAATAACCTAGAACTTTAGGTATAACATCCGCATCAACTACCGTATAGGGAAATGAAGGAATCTGATATGCGTATATGAGATACAATAGTGCAATAGCAAACAATACAAGACTGACTTTTTGATTAAGCGTTTTTAACATATACTCACTCCCTTGATATGTAGAAAATGAAGTCGACGACTTAGGTCATCGACTTCATACTAAGGTTTAATTACCCAGTCCTAACTCATCCATCAATGCGCCAAGACTTTCCTTTTGCTCATCCAGGAATTGACTATATTCCTCACTATTCATATACAATTCATCCCAGCCAAATTGACTTCGGATTTCTGCAAAAGCATCTGAGTCACTTAATTCTTTGAATTTGGCTTCATAATACGCTAAAGCATCTGGAGACATGTTTGGTGGACCAAAGAAGCCTCTCCAATTCACAAATGTTTCGTCAATACCTTGTTCTTTCACAGTTGGGAAATCTTCTAAAACATCCCCTTCTAATCTTTCTTCAGAAGTAACTCCTAGTACTTTAATATTACCTGCTCTTACTTGTTCCACTGTTTCAGCTACTCCCGTTGAGTATACATCGACGCTTCCATTCAGCAATTGCGTCAATCCTCCACCGTCTTGGGCAGATACATAGCGGATTTTTGTAATATCAACACCTGCAGCTTTTGCAATTTGAACGAACTGCATGTGATCCATACTTCCTGGAGATGATGTACCAACTACCGTAATGCTTTCAGGATCTTCTTTCATATCCTCAAATAATTCATTGATACTATCCCATTCTGCGTCTTCTCGAACTGCGAATGCAGCATAATCAGCAATGATATTGGCTATAGGTGTGAATTCTTCATGTCCATATTCTGACTGACCATTTAATGGAATAAAGATTATTGGCGGTGAAGAGACAAAGAGCTTGTATGGGTTCTCCTCAAAACCTGCTACATGTGCCCAAGCTACTGCCCCACCTCCTCCTTCCATATTTACAACACCAATATTTCCATCAATAATTCCTTCTTCAGAGAATACTTGTGCAGCCATCCTTGCTGTTGTATCCCATCCTCCACCAGCTCCAGCCGGTGCAATAATTTCAATAGATTCTTCAGGTTTCCATTTTGCACCTTCACTTCCTGATGCTGAAGTTTCTTCTGCGGAAGTTTCAGTCGCATCATCCTCACCGTTACCTTCTTCATTTTCCCCGCAAGCACTAATCAGCATTGCGACTAGAATAAATAATAAAATTAAGTATTTCCTCACTCTTATCCCCCTCTTCCGAATATTAAATAATTGATAATTACTTCTATTCAAGATAATACAACAACAAGTTTATGTAAACGTTTCCAAAATAAAAACCTTTCTATTTATAAAAAACGTTTTGTTCATATTGTTCATGAAAATTGCAAAAAAAAATCAAGTGTACACTTGATTTTAAAAGTAGATTGATTATCAATAAGAGGTTTACTGACTTATAAAATAAATTCTCTCCGGTCTACCAATTGTCCCATATCGTAAATCAGCGACCACCTCTTCTTCTGAGATTAAAAATTCTAAATACCTTCTTGCTGTTGTGCGGGAAGCTCCTATTTTCTCTCCTAATTTATCTGCGGTAATTCCCTGTTCAGAATTGAATAGTATTTCCCTAACTTTTTCTAATGTCAAAGGATCAATACCTTTTGGAGTCGGTTTGACTCGATGCTCATTTTTTTCATCAACAGAGACACCGAAGAAGTCATCAAGGAAATTTTGTTCAATGGACTTTTTTTCTAATAAACTTTTTTTAAATTCTCTATACCTCGCAACCGTCTCTAGTAGTCTCTCCTTAATTACAGGCTTTATTATATAATCAAAGATTCCACTGCGAAGAAGCTTACCGACTATTTCTTTCTCTGAAGCTGCAGTAACAACAACAAAGTCCATTTCTTGCTCTGTCTTTCTTAATTCATCAATAATTTCTTCCCCCATAAGATCAGGTAAATATAAATCCAATAAAACAAGATCAACTTTATTTTTACCGGCTATTTCTATCGCCTCTTTTCCAGTCAATGCTTTGCCGACAACAGTAACGTAATCTAGTTCCTCGAGAAATCGTTTGTGGATTTCTGCTATGCGATAATCATCTTCAATAATTAGTATTTTAATCATAATATTTTACCCCCTTCCCATTACTCTTTTTTGGGATAAATACTGAGAAAGTTACACCATTTGTTGGATGATTTTCCACGATAATATCGCCAGCTAAATCATTCATTGTTTCCTGTACAATTGCCAATCCATAACCTCGACCTTCTTTATTTTTTGTTGAAAATCCTTTTTTAAAGATTTTCTCCATTACCACTTCCGGAATAGGTTCCCCATTATTTGAAACCTCAAAAATTAGATCATTACCTAAATCTGTAGCAGAGAAAATTACTTTTCCCTGTTTTGTACCTCGCACTGCTTCAATCGCATTATCAATTAAATTACCAATCACTGTTATTAATTGTGTAGGCTGTATATGTTTCGGCACATTATCTAAGTAGCAGTTTTCGTCCAATACCAGCTCAATTTTATTTTCAGATGCAAGGCCAATTTTCCCTAATAAAATAGCTTGGATTGTAGAATCTTTAATTTGCTCGAATAATATTTTATTTTGATTTTCAGTTACTTTTGATTCTGCTTGAATTAATTCTATAGCCTCTCTATAATTGCCCAATTGAAGTAAACCAGAAATAACGTATAATTTATTCGTGTATTCATGGGTTTGTGCCCGTAAGTCCTCTGAATACTTTCTAACCTCAGATAGAGTATTTACAAGTTCTTTCATTTCTGTCTTATCTCGAAAACTAATTACAAAACCAACATTCTGCTCATCTTTTTTTATAGGGGTATTATTAACTATTACAACCCTATTATTAACAACAATTTCCGAGTTTGTAATCTGCTTATTGCTATCAAAAATACTTTTGCGGTCTAGATCTGGAAATACTTCACCAATAGTTAAATCATTATCACTGTTTATCCCTGTTAGCTTCTTGGCGGAATTATTCATTAAGGTGATCCTACCGGCTTTATCCACTGCAATAATCCCTTCATTTATAGAAGACAAGATTGCATCTCTTACCCTAAACATATCAGATACTTCATACGGCTCAAATCCCATCGTATCTTTCCTAATATTCTTGGTTAGAAAAATACCGCCGATAATACCAACTAGCAGTACTCCTAAAGAAGCTATACTGATTTTTAGTAATCTATTATAAATAATCGATTTGATATCTTCCATCATAAAACCTACAGAAACAAGACCTATAATCTCTCCATCCACTCCAATAATGGGAGCTTTCCCCCGCAATGAGGGACCAAGACTCCCTGTGGCTTCCGATATATAAGATTCGCCGTTAATTAATGCCCGATCATTATCTCCTCCAACCATCTGCTTACCTATTTTACTAGGATCAGAATGAGAATAACGTATGCTCTCCGAATTCCCCACAACTATAAATTCTGCACCTATTTGTCTTCTAATCTCTTCGGCTTTCGGCTGGATAATCACTTCCGGATTTTCGATATAAAATGCGTTAATTACCGTGGGTAACCTTGCGACTATGTTTGCTGTTTCCAATGCTCTTTTTCCCATTTCATCTTTGGTGTCCATAAACTCAAAATAAGAAAAAATACTCCCTAACATTATAGTTGTAGATACAATTAGAACAATAATTAGCAGAAGAATTTTTGATTGTAACGAAAACCGACTTTGCATTTTATCCCTCACTGTAGTTGATAATGTATACCTTATTCTCACCTTATCACTTTCTAAATAAAAAGAATATAACTGAATTATAGAAAAATCAACAAACTTCCCGTTAAATCAACATTGACCATCACTCTAGGATAGTGATATAATTTTCCATAAATTCACAATCATATTACATTAAATAGAGAAATAAATCTAAAGGGGATTTACGATGAAACTTGCGATGATTCGCCATGAATTAAAGATGATGATGAGAAGCAGGAAAAATATATTCTTCATTATTGCAATATTAAGTTTACTATTAAGCTATTGTTTGCTTATCCTGCCAACAATGGAGACTCCTGATTCTTTTGATGTCGAAAAAACAGAGGAAGAAATTAAGAACCTTGATGCCCTTAGACAGGGAATGATTGATCGTGGTGCAACTGGATTTGTCGAATTTACAGGTCAAACACAATATGCAACAGACACTTACAAAAGGAATATCTTAAGCAGAATGATCTACGCCTTTGAAGACGAAGATTTCAACAGATTCCTGGACTTGAGGATGAAAATCAATGATCATTATGCAGCAAGTCAAACTTCTGATTGGATGATCATTGGTGACGCACCTTACCCTTCCATCGATACAATGCGGGATTCAGAGCTTTCCAACCTGCGTTACAACGATTATTTAGAAGGAGATTATCCAATTACATATGAAATAATTGAACAAAAAACAGCCCTACAGACTATTGTAAAATTCCTTTTAGGAACTACCGCTGCCCTTATTATCTTCTGTGCAATCTACTTCAGCAGCGATATGCTTTCTAGAGACAGGACACACCGTTCAATCTTGCAAGGGATGCCGATTGGCTGGTACCAATTGATTAATATCAAATCTTTTGTCGCTTTCCTTTATACATTCATCGTTCTTGCAGGGCTTGCATTGCTTGCTGTTGTTATGATTTCCATCCAGAATGGATTTGGATTCTTTCAGCTGGCGGTACCTATCACAATTCCAAGCACAGAACCAGAGGATTACTTCGGTTATCGTTTTAGTGAGTTTGACACCATCACGATTGCAAAATTTTTATTACTAACCGTAGGAATTGTACCTATTCTTATCTATTTATTCATCCGAATCAATGCCCTTTTGAGCTTAATATTCAGAAACTCATGGGTTGTACTAATGATAGCGACTGCCCTCTTCTTCTCTGAAAGAATCTATTACTCTAGAACAACAACCGAACTGTTTGGTATTGACCTAAGCAATTTTCCACAAACGTATTTTGATTTCGGTAGGATTATATCTGGAGAAAAATATTACTTACTTCATCTGGAATCCATTACATACGAAAAAGGCATTATCGTCTTATTAATCTCCATCTTAATAGTGGAGATTGCATTATTGATTGCCTCACGAGTTTTTAATAAGCGCCGCTTTTATGCGAAATCAGCTTAATTAGAAAGGAATAATATTATGTTTTGGAAATTTACTAGATTTGAATGGAAAATGGTGTATATCAATCGGAAAAGCTGGTTGCTCGCTATATTTCTGCTTCTCTTTTTTCTATTATATTTCATCTATTATAGTCAAGAGGAACAGATGAGCCTTCAGGATCAGAAACGAAATGAATATCAAACGTCATACGCTGTATTCTATCATTTGGATAGTGGACGCCATGCTATACCAGAAGTAGCAGAAGTTTATGAGCGTCATACAGAAATCCAATCCCTGCTAGGCATGCAAGTTTGGAATATTGGAGGAGGCAGTGACCCGGAACAGTATGTAGAAGATGGTTTGGAAATTAATCAGCTTAGGCTGGAAGTCCATGATCTGGGAAATAGCGGAATATCTGATCATCTCATTGTCCCGAGAGAGGATATCTTAAAGGAAGATGCCTTGTTGCACTATATCAGAGACAATGATTTGCCTATTGAATCTGAT
The DNA here is from genome assembly GCF_042678205.1 of Oceanobacillus luteolus. Taxonomy (NCBI): domain Bacteria; kingdom Bacillati; phylum Bacillota; class Bacilli; order Caryophanales; family Bacillaceae; genus Oceanobacillus; species Oceanobacillus luteolus. The sequence goes on along the minus strand of NZ_JBHUDE010000165.1, from coordinate 32,377 downwards.
TCCTTCATGACGAATCATTATATTACAAATGGACTAGCTATGATGTCAGGTCTCTTATTCCTCATTATTTTGCTGATTAGCGGCAATGAAATACTCGTCTACGAAAGGAAGCATCATTCCGTCTTGAAAGGTGTACCCATAACTTTCATAAAAAAGATTACAAGTAAGGTTTTCGTACACAGCTTATTTATTTTTACTTTTCTAATTCTCGGAATAGCTATCGGGTATTCATACTTATCACGAAATGTAGAAGGTGGAGGCTTTCAATTCCCTGTTTTAATGTACCAGAATGATACATATGTCGCTATTTCAACGATCCAATACTTAGCTTATCTATTTATTGGATTTGGGGTCGTAACGATTCTTATTCTGCTTCTTTCCGTCTTAATGAATATGATGTTCCGGCATGCTTTTGCCAATGTTTTAATCGGACTAGGAATTTTTATCCTTCCAGATATCGTAAGAGCTGCTGGATTTGAAGCTCGTTTTCTGCATCCCATCAAATATATTGATATAAACAAAGTACTTTCGGGAGAGCTTGCTGCCGAATTAAATAATCCTGCCATTGATTTTTGGAATGCGATGATAACTTTAGGTATAGTGAGTCTCGTTTTAATTGTAATTATTTATGCTTGGAATAAATATACGTATCTTCAAGTACCAAAAAACAATCCGCTAACTAAAGCGTTTTAACGGTGAAGAATGAGCAATAGGAGGGAAATTCATGCTTAAGCTGGAAAGTATCACGGTCAGATATAAGGATAAAACTGTATTAGAAAATCTCTCCCTCACTGCTACGGCTGGGGAGATCATTGGACTAGTTGCTCCAAATGGTACTGGAAAGACGACACTTTTTAATGTTATTGCCAACTTTTTAAAACCGAATAAAGGAAACGTGACGTTCCGTGAAAAACTGCAGTATAAAACGGAGAAGCAAGAAATCGCTATCCATAATCAGCTTGCAACTCTTCCAGACCAAGCTGATCTATTTGAGGAACTATCTGGTGTGGAGCATATGAAACTATATGCAGACATGTGGAATTCAGATAAAAAGGTGGAGGATATTTATAAGTATCTCCAAATGGAAGGGTATGTGAAAAAGAAAGTAAAAACCTATTCCCTTGGAATGCGTCAACGTCTCTGTTTTGCCATGCTCGCCTGTGCCGACACACCTGTCATGCTGATGGATGAAGTAATGAACGGCCTTGATGTGGCAAATGTCGCTCTCATTTCCAGAAGGCTTGCTGAAATGAAGGAAGAAGGTAAATTGTTATTCATCGCATCACACCTTCTCTCGAATCTTGATTTATATGCGGACAGGGTCCTTTATTTAAAAGACGGGGACTTTATTCACGAACAAAATGCACAAAATAAAGATGAAAAATATATCAAACTGGACATATCTCCTGAGGAATATGAAAAGTTGTCTCTTGTTTATAGCTTACCGGAGGACCATCTCTATATTGCGGACCACCTACTATGTATTCCAACTGTCAACATGTCTAAGGAGGAACAACTCCATTGGATGCTTAACGTAGCGAATGACGAGAATAAAGAGGTCACCATTGGCCCTCTTGGCACTTTAGAATTTTATGAGCATTATTATCATGGCGATGCAAAGGCTAAAATCCTAGGAGGAGAATGATATGAAGCAGATTCTTTTCCTTAATATACTGACTTGCTTTATCCTATTAATAGGATGCACATCAGAAGCCTCTGAAAAAGTTGTACAATACCAGAAGAACAATGAAATTATCGGTGAAGAACGAGAAGAACTCATCGGAGAAGTGAGCCCTACTATTTATGAAACAATTCAGCGGACTAATGAGGAAGCCGAAGAAATCCTCGTTTCACCTATTGAAAGACCAGGTGTTGGCATTACTCCCCCTGCTGGTAGGTATATGATTCATACCGGTGAACCGGGAAGGGTTCCGCAATCTGGAAGGGTTGTAGTTTCAGATGAAAATGGAGTAATATTATTGGAAGAGGTTTTAGGTCTAGGGGGAGTGGAAAGAGTAACACTAAATCTGAACGGTTCCCATGAAGTATATTTTGACGGTCTAGATTGGGCATATCTCACCCCAGTTCCAACAGAACAATTAAACGAGTTGACAGCTGGGATATGGGAAGTTGGTGCAGATATTGCAGCTGGAAGTTATACTGTCGTTGCAGCTTCTGAATTAGAATTTGGTTATTTACAGATTTTTGAGGAGGGTAATGATCCCCGGATCTTTGAAATTATAAATAGCCCTTCCATCCAAGTGGAAATAAAAGAAGGTCAAATCTTAAAGATTAATGGAGTATCTTATTTGAAGTTTGAATAGCACCTAATAGGGGACATTCGGAGATTATGTCAGGAATGTCCCGAAGGAAAGGAGTTTATCTATGCGCTGTGGTGTAAAATGTTTTTACGTAACTATTGAAAAAGAAGATGGCACTACGCTTCTCCCTGTATACGCCCGATCGACTGTAGAGGCAAGAAAAGCTGTTCGTCGCGAATATGGAAAAGAGACATCGATCCATTCTGTGCGGACGAAAGAAATAAATATATGATAGATTTATTGCCTCAATAATTGATGTTATACAAAGCCAACCTAGTCATATATATTAATATAGCTAACATTTGTATCTATACTCAAGACTGGGGGGTTTTGATGAAGGAAATCACTGTCTTTCTCGTTAATTACACTGAACAATCAACAATACAGAAAACGCTCCACTCTTTAAACATCATCTCTTCCAAAATACATTCTGTTATCGTATTACATGAAGATAAATCTCATCTCTATATCCAACACCAACTTTTTAACGTTGAATTCCATAAATTTAAAACTGGGGAATTGAGCAAAGCAGTAGATGATTTAATCTCCAAGATACAAAGCGAGTATGTTCTCATCCTACAGAATGCAGAATATCTTTCTCCAATGGCAATTACCGAAGAGTTCGAGTTGAAGGCATCCGAAATGGTCCTAGCTCATACCTATCACCAAAAACAAACCTCTGTTCATTACCCATTATTAATTCGGACAGAATTCATGAAAGAAAATCCTTTTCCGCCAGAACAGCAGCTTCCTTTTTCGGAGGCAATTTTCCCTGCCTGGCTTTCAACAGTAGACGATTCTCGTATCAAAATTAAAGAAAAACTAGTCATGCGTGGTAGAGAACAGCTGAACAGAAACTGGCTGGAAAAACAACGTTTCATGGAAAAATATCAAACGAACAAAACTCAAACGACTCATCCAAGTCTGGCCATCTTTATAGCCAATTATAATATGGAGAAATATGTGGAGAACGCAATAAATTCCTGTCTGCTGCAAAATCAAAAACCAGATAGGATCTATATTATAGATGATGGTTCATCTGACAAATCCTTAAATAAGATCAATAAATGGAAGTCGATATCAACAATTGAAATATTCCACAAGCAAAACGAAGGAAAGGCAAGGGCCTTAAATTATTTACTTCCACATGTTCATACCAATTTTATTTTAGAACTCGATGCCGATGACTGGTTGGACCCTGATGCCGTTTCCGTCATAAAAAAACAGATAGCAGACTTACAGGATAACACTGCAGTGTTGTATGGAAATCTACGAAGGTGGAAACAAACAAACAATAGTATACTCTTCAAAAAAGTCTCTATGGGGCGTAGTGTCAAAAACAGACAAGATTTACTATCATACCATTTCCCTCTTGGGCCTAGGATATACCGCACATCTTCATTAAAAAAAATTGGCGGCTTTCCTATCATAACTTATCAAGACGGCCGTCTGTATGAAGATGTCAGTGTATTAAACGAATTAATCAAGTCCTATAAGTTTCAATACAAAAACTTTACCGTTTACAACATAAGAGAACATAAAGAAAGCACTACTCGAAAGAACTTGGAACATTGGGATGGTTTTTTAAAGTATCTATAGCAAAATATAAACAGTCAGGGCGTTCTCCCGACTGTTTATTTTCTCTTTATATATTTAATTTATTTAGCACAAAATTCTATTAACTTATGGTAGTTCTGCCAACATCCAACCATTCCGTAAGTCTTCCCGGTTGTAATACAGTCGTTTTCCTTCCTCATAATTAATCACCTTCCCACCAGCCGCTTCAACAATCGCTTGCCCCGCTGCGGTATCCCATTCCATACTTGGAGTAAGCCTCGGATAATAATCAGCATTTCCTTCTGCTACTAAACAAAATTTAAGCGAGCTTCCTAATGAGATGACTTCAATCTCATCATGTTTTTCCTTAAGGTCATTAATAAATGTCTCAGTTTCTTTTGACATGTGGGAACGACTTGCTATTACCCTTAAAACACTATTTTCTTTATCCGGCAAACGAACACTCATTTTCAATAAATCATAATCATTTTCAAAATCAACACCTGATACCTTTTCCAATTTATACGCTTCCTTGTTATATCCTAAATAGAGCACATCGAGAGCTGGGGCGTAAATAATCCCTAATGATGGATAACTCCCTTCTATACACGCAATATTCACGGTAAATTCTCCGTTCTTCTTAATGAATTCCTTCGTGCCATCTAGTGGGTCAATCAACCAAAACTTATCCCAACTTTTCCTTTCCATATAAGGAATTGATCTTCCCTCTTCACTTAATATTGGTATAGTTTCATCTAAATTTTGTAAGCCTTGCACAATAACACGATGTGCTCGTTGATCTGCCAGGGTAAGCGGGGAATCATCCTCTTTATATTCGAAATCAAAATCTTCACCATACACATCTAATATTTCTTTTCCAGCTTCCAGTACAATTTTCGTTAAATCACTTAGAAAATGATCCATTCCTATACCACCTTTTGTTATTAAAACCAAATTAATGAAACAATAGTAACTGTTATAAGCATAATTAATAGACTAAGTGGTATTCCTATTTTAATAAAGTCTTTAAATTTATAAGCCCCTGGTCCATATACAATCAAATTAGTTTGATATCCAATTGGGGTAACAAAGCTTGCCGACGCAGCTATGAGGATTATCACTGCAAATCCTACATAAGATACACCTAAAGAATTTGCAATTTCAATCCCAAGCGGGAGCATCAACACGGCTACGGCACTATTTGTAATCACCTCTGTTAGAATGTTCGTTAATATATAAATGGAGAATAAAATAGCAATGAGTCCAAGAGGCTCGCCTAAAGAAAGTATTATATCCGCTATGACTCCAACCAATCCCGTCTTTGTCATAACAGTACCAATTCCAAATGCACTGGCAATTAACAATAAGATATTAAACTGAATATATTTTTTCGCCTCTTCAATATTAATTACTCTAAATAGCATCAATAATAGTGTTGCTAGGGCCATCGCTTTAAACATAGTTAAAAATCCAGTGGTTACCAATACAATCATCAAAATAAGCACACTAACCGCAAACCAACCCTTATTTCTATTTTCCTCTAACCTAGATGGGGTATCAAGAGAGGAAATAACATAAAATTCGTTACACCTTTCATATTTTTCCGTAAATTCAGAACCAGATAATAGTAATAACCTATCTCCTGCTTTCAAGATAATATCTCCAATTTTGCTCTTTATACGTTCATTATCCCTATGAACCGCTAAGATACCTGCATCAAATTTTGTTCTGAACTTTGATTGTTTAATAGATTTTGTTAAAAGAGAGGATTCATGGGATATAACTACTTCAAATAAATGAATATCACTTTTTCTTAAATCATCTAATTGAAATTCAGAACCTGTTTCTAGCTTTAGTCCACTGACTTTCTCTAAATCAGCAATTGTAGAAATAAGTCCTGTAAAAATTAAACGATCGCCTTCTCGAATAATGGTTGTAGATTTGACCGGGGAAATTGTTTCATCCCCACGGTTGATTTGTATTAGATACAGACCTTTTAATTCTCTTAACCCTGCTTCCCTCACGGAACAATCAATATACTTAAAATTTGATTCAACCGTCATTTCTGCTAGATATTCTCTTGATTCAACCTGTACTTGGTTGTCGGAACTCTTATGGTTTGGCAACAATTTGATTCCAATGGTAAACAAGAAGATAAATCCAACAATTGTAATAGGGAGCCCAACGACAGCCAATTGAAACAGTGAAAATCCTTCCAAACCAAGGTCAAGCAGCAATCCATGAACAACCATATTAGTTGAGGAGCCCAACAAAGTGATCGTTCCACTTAATATAGTTATATAAGATAATGGGATTAAGAATTTAGAGGGGGCTAGATTATTATCTTCCGCCCATTTCTTTAATAAAGGAGTAAACGTAACTACAATTGGCGTGTTGTTTAGAAAAGCTGAAGATGTTGCAATTGATATATAAAACTTCAACAAGGAACCTTTTATATTTTTTCCTGAAGCCAACCATTTATACACAAACCGGTCAATTACTCCATGTTTCTGAACAGCACCTGCTACAATGAACAACAGCGCCACCGTAAGCATTCCTTCATTGGAAAATCCTTTCAACGCCTCTTCGGTTGTTAGTAAACCTGTGAGGAGAAATACAATAACGACAGAAAACATAATAATATCCGGCCTTAAAACTTCAAATAACAGCGCGCAAAACATTACGATAATCATAACAGCAACAAATATCATTTCCCATGTCATCTACATACTGCTCCTCCCAACCACAGCATCCACTTTCGTTTTAATAGTTAACATACCATTAACTTAAATATTCCAATACTTGTTTCATTACAAGATCAGTAGCTTCTTCTAAAGTATATTTACTTGTATCAATTTGGATATGTGGTTTTTCCGGTGGCTCATATACGCTCGATATCCCTGTGAATTTTGAAATTTCACCCGAACGTGCTTTTTTATACAGACCTTTCGGATCACGTTTTTCACACTCTTTGAGTGGCGTATTTACATAGATTTCAATATATGAATCTCCTAGTATTTCACGAGCATCATCACGGTCTTTTTTAAAAGGTGAAATAAGGGATACCATTGATATTAATCCAGCTTCATTAATTAACTTGGAGACCTCCGCCATACGTCGTACATTTTCTGTACGATCCGTTTCTTTAAATCCAAGATCTTTATTTAAACCATGACGTAAATTATCTCCGTCCAATAACATCGTATGAAATCCTCTAGCCACAAGACGTTTCTCTACTTCATTTGCAAGTGTAGACTTACCAGACCCAGATAAACCAGTAAACCATAATGTTAATGGAATTTGGCCCTTTTGGGTTGCGCGTATTTCTCTCGTAACATCTGTTTCTTGCCAAATGACATTATTGGAACGATTTACCGACTGTTCAATAATTCCACATGCAGATGTCATATTCGATACACGGTCAATAAGAATTAGACCACCCATTGCTTCATTATTTTCAAAACGGTCGAACACTATGCTTTCGGATAGAGCTATCTCACATTCAATCATTTCATTCTTAATCCCTTTGTCAACAGGTGTTTTTAGACCATTATTAATATTGATTTGATTTTTTATGGTCACTACCATACACGGCAGTGTTTTTGTTCCAACTTTAATAAGGTAATTTTGACCTTCAACTAGTTCCTTATCATCCATCCAAAGAACAGTTGCTGTCAGCATATCAGCCACTTTTAATTCTTTACTTATTGTAAGTACATCACCGCGGGAAACATCAACTTCATGATCTAATTGGATAGTAACTGGTTGACCGTATACAGCAGAGTTCTCTTCTTTCCCAGATACTAGGATGCTTTTCACTTTTGCTTTTTCATGGCTTGGAAGAACGAAGATTTCATCTCCAACGTGGATCGTACCAGCTTCCACTTGACCTTGGAAACCACGAAATGTATGATTTGGACGGCTTACACGCTGGACTGGCATTAAAAATTTATCCCGTTTCACTTTTTGTTTTACTTCAATAGATTCTAAATACGGTAAAAGGGCTTTTTCTTTATACCAAAGCGTGTTCTGCGACTTTTTGATAATATTATCTCCTTCAGTAGCCGATACAGGGATAACACGGACACTTTCAAGATCAAGATTAGATACCAACTCTTCAAAATCTTGTTTGATATGCTCATAACGCTCTTGGTCATAATCTACTAAGTCCATTTTATTGACAGCCAATACAATATGCTTTATTCCCATTAGTGCACAAATTCGGGCATGGCGTTTTGTCTGAGTAATAACTCCTTTTGACGCATCGACTAATAAAACCGCTAAATCTGCAAAAGACGCACCCACTGCCATATTACGGGTGTATTCCTCATGTCCAGGGGTATCTGCAACGATAAAAGACCGTTTCTCTGTAGTAAAATAACGGTACGCTACATCAATCGTAATACCCTGTTCCCGTTCAGCTATCAGCCCATCAAGAAGAAAAGAATAATCAATCCGCCCTTCACGACTACCGGCTTTGCTGTCAAGCTCCAAGCTTTTTGCCTGGTCTGCAAATATCAGTTTTGCCTCAAAAAGCATATGTCCAATTAATGTTGTTTTACCATCATCTACACTGCCGCAAGTAATAAATTTCAATAGACTTTTCATGTTAGAAATACCCCTCTCGTTTCCGACGTTCCATACTGCCCTTAGCTTCGTGATCAATCACCCGACTTGTGCGTTCAGATGAAATCGCACTTAGTGTTTCCTCAATAATTTCATCAAGCGTATCGGCCTCAGACTCTACACCACCAGTGAGAGGATAACAGCCAAGTGTACGGAATCGTATTTTTTTCATCTCCACCTTTTCACCTGAGGCCAATTTCATACGATCATCATCTACCATTATGATGTTACCTTCGCGTTCCACTACCGGACGTTCTTTTGCGAAATAGAGTGGGACAATCTCAATATTTTCCCGCTTTATATACTGCCAGATATCTTTCTCCGTCCAATTAGAAAGCGGAAATACACGAATACTCTCCCCTTTATTTATAGATGTGTTATAAAGCTTCCACATTTCGGGTCTTTGATTTTTAGGATCCCACGCATGATTCTTATTACGGAAAGAAAAGATTCGCTCTTTTGCTCGTGACTTCTCTTCATCACGACGAGCCCCTCCAAATGCAGCCGTAAACCCATATTTATCTAGACCTTGTTTTAACGCTTGCGTTTTCATAATATCAGTATAAGAGGCACCATAATCAAATGGATTAATACCTTGTTTTATACCTTCCTCATTAATCTGCTCAATCATGGTTATTCCGTGTTTCTTTGCAACCTGATCTCTAAACTCAATCATTTCTTTAAATTTCCATGTTGTATTAACATGCATAAAAGGAAATGGCGGTTTCTCAGGATAAAATGCTTTAATTGCCAGATGGAGCATCACAGAGCTGTCTTTACCAATCGAATAAAGCATAACTGGATTTTCACATTCTGCTGCTACTTCACGGATGATATAAATGGCTTCCGCTTCTAGTTGATCAAGGTGGGTCAATTTGGACATTTCATTTCCTCCTTGCGTAAATTTATCAAAAGTATAATCAATGGATTCTTTAAAACTATGGTTAATATGCTGCTTCGTTTAATCCCTGTTTGATTTCTTCCCTAAACAAAAAACAAATTCCCCATGTTGTACTACAGATCAGTTCCAATAGCATAGAAAAACAATTGATTCAAGATAAAGTATGATACCACTATTGACTTTGTCTCGGCTTTTGTACTTGCGCATTGACACAGGTTAGGAATTAGAAGATATTTCTTTAGATAGAATCTTGCTTCCAAAATAATAAACATAATGTGGTGATATTCCCTGCAGAGCATTCGTTATTAATAAACAAAAACAATCAAGCCGGGGTCTTTATCAATAGGAGGGTTTCCAAAAGAGGATTGTAAAAAGACAATTTGACTAGCTAATCCCCTCATTATTTAACATCGTCCTTAATTTGTTAACATCAACAACAAGGTTTTTGAGGACTTCATGGGATTTAGAACCGGGATTAGCAGTCCTGCATTTTAGTAGGTGGTAATCTAAACCTAAGTATTGTCCAATTTTTACGAACTCATCAGAAGTAGAAGTAAAAAGCTGAATAATTTTCGTTCCAGGCTGACAAAACATTATATTTGCTAGGCCTGCACCATTTGGACTAATGATCACTTTGGCTGAGGAAAAAATATCAATTTGTTCCTGTACAGTCAGAGAACTTAAGACGATTTTTTTAAAGCCTTTAATCGTTAATAGTTTCATAAGCTTCGGTTCATTAGCAACCTTCCGCCATGAAGCATCTTCCCTGCTGACATAAATTCTTTCAAAGTTACTTAATTCATTTTTTGGGGGTGTCTTAAGAAAAGATTTCCGAAGAAATTCAATTGTCCATTTTACACATGTTCCTGCATTAAAGGGAACCGAGGGTAGAATTAAACTTTCAGCTTTCAAGTGCTGTCCAGCTTTAAGCTGTAGAATCATTTCGTCAGGAATTCCAAGCATTCTTACAGTTTCTCGTTGAAATGGCTTAGTCATAGCCGGTAGAACATATTTGTCAATGTGAAATCCACTTAGCTGCAATAAATGATAGCGTCCTAGTATATCATGTAACCAATGCCAGTAATTCGTGTGCCCGGCCCAGGATAAAACACCCAAGTTGCCATTGTAAAGTGTTGGTACAGGTATATGCTTGTGAGCCACCCTTTCAAAATATGGATGATATAAATGAAAAACCATATCTTGCAAACACTTTTGGTCAGGAGTCATTGTATATACCATTCCTTCACCTTTATCACACATCCAAATACTTCCGTTCTTTATCATGGAAACATAAGATTCAGGAAACCTATGTTCAACTCCGAACTTTGGAGGTATTACCCAATCCACCCATTCTGGTGTATCTCCTTTTGGAACTCTAAATGTCACTACCTCGTCTTTAAAAAACTCTTTATAAACATCATCTAAATCCTTATTCTTAGTAGTTTCTTTCATCCAATCTTTTGTATGAACAAATAAATCCGTCATAAATTGCCTTACCTCCTTTTAAATTGGTTGCCCCAATTCCGCCCTATTATTACACATCCTCTGATATAAAACATAATATGTAGAAGAATAACTAATAGTGCAAAAATTGAGCTTTAGTCAGATAGGAGAGTATAACATGATTAACGTATTAGTAACCGGGGCAGGAGGATTTATTGGTAAAAATTTAATAGATGTACTGCAACAAGACAAAAAGATCATTGTCAATCAGTATCATCGAAATGATGACGTATCGCAGTTATATCAGTATTTAAATAATGCTGATATAGTCTATCACCTTGCAGGAGTTAACAGACCTAAGGAAAATGAAGAGTTTACTAAAGTTAATAAAGGACTTACAGAGACCATTGTTAAATATTTGAAGGATCAGAATAAAACACCACTGATAGTTTTTTCATCTTCAAGGCAAGCAGAGATGAATAACCCTTATGGTCAAAGTAAAAAAGAAGCTGAAGAAGTTCTAAAAAAATTCAGCATAGAGACTGGGGCAGACGTAAGAATTTATCAATTGCCAGGTGTCTTCGGTAAGTGGTGTAAACCGCATTACAATTCAGTTGTTGCTACGTTCTGCCATGAAATTGCACATCATAGGGAAATAGATATCCATGATGCAGATAAAATGTTGGAGCTTGTATATATTGATGATGTCGTGAATAGTTTCATAGATTGCCTTTATGAGAAAAAGATGGGAAAGACTTTTTATCAACATATCAAACAAACTTTTCATATAACCGTAGGAGAGTTAGCTAATAGGCTTTATAAAATTAGAGACATACGGAAATCGTTGATTATACCGGATTTGTCTGATTTGCTGACTAAATATTTATATACAACCTATTTATCTTATATAGAACCTAACGACTTTTCCTATAGATTGCCTACACATAAAGATAGTAGGGGTAGTCTGATTGAATTAATCAAATCGCACCAGGCTGGACAAATATTTATGTCAACCACAAAAAAAGGTGTCATAAGGGGAAATCACTATCACCATACAAAGGTAGAGAAGTTTTGCGTTATTAAAGGCACAGCAAATATTAAACTAAGGAAAATTGGTAATGATAAAACGATCACTTACACTGTGTCAGACCAAAATATTGAGATTGTAGATATTCCTCCAGGTTATACGCATTCGATTGAAAATATAACGGATGAAGAGATAATTGTATTGTTTTGGGCTAATGAACTTTTTGACCCGAATAATCCGGATACTTTTTATTTACAAGTTGATAGGGATAAAACTGATTAAAAGAGAGGATGATATTTGTGTCGAAAGATAGAAAATATAAATTTCAAGAAGATGATATTTGTATAGTTGCCTACCCTAAGTCAGGAAACAATTTTCTACTATTTCTTGTTGCTACGTTACTGTACAAGAAAAAATTAGATTGGGCAACTAAAGGGATGATGATTCAAAACATAGATAGCGAGCCAATTGTCGGACTTCCCTCCCCACATCTTGTTTGGAGCCATCATGGTTATGATCCAACCTATCCGAAAGTTATTTACCTTGTAAGAGATCCAAGAGATATCGTCATTTCTTATTATCATCATTTTCAGAAATACTTTGGTGATACACGGAGCTTTAATGATTTCTTTGATGCTTTTATGGAAGGAAGCATCGGTCCTGGATTCTGGGATAAGAATATAGAAAGCTGGCTTGACAATCAGAAAAACGTTAACAATGGATTTCTGCTGATTAAATATGAAGATCTCCTAGAAAACACTTTTAAAGAAGCACAAAGGATTATAAAATTCTTAAATTTGAACAGAACGAACAAAGAAATAAACGAAGCGGTAAAATGGGCATCCTTTGATAATATGAAAGAATTAGAGAAGAAACAACATGAGCATCTTAACGGCAGGTCACCACTTGTTAATCCGAACATCCCTTTTGTAAGGGAGGGTCGGTCAAATTCATGGAAATCTGTCTTAAGTCAAACGCAACAAATACAAATCAATGAAAAGTTTTATAAAACTTTAAAACGATTAGGATATGATATTTAAACGTAACAGGCAAGCGCCTTTTGATATCAAAAGGCGCTTATTACTTTTGAGAAAGGAGAATATTACCGATGCTGAATATATTACTTATAGCAACGGATACTTCTCATTTTACAAATAATAATTACCACGTTCTAGAGAAAGAATTAGCAAATATAACAAATCTGATGGTCTATCGAAAATCTGGACATATCAATAAAATACTACACAATATTCCTTACAAACCAGATTTCATCTTAATTCTAAATGATGTAGGGAAAAATTTTGCCCCAGTGGTTAACGGTTTGTCCACTATCAACATTCCAACAGCACTGGTAGTGAATGATGCCCACCGATTTGTGAATCAACGGAAAAGGTATATAACAGCTAATCATATCAAAATATTCTTTGTCATATGTAAGCATAATTTCTTCAATTATTACCCAGACCAACAACATGACAAAGTTTTCTTTTTACCCCAATTTGCTAATATCTCCATATTCAAAAAATACAACATTGAAAAGTCAATTGACATGATGATGTTAGGGGAAACCTCTCTGCCGAAAATATACCCTTTAAGAGAACAGATATTAAAATATTTTAAATCTGACCCTAGATTTGTAACTTCCCCTCATCCAGGTTGGAAAAATTTTTCGGAAAAACAAGCGAAAGAGGCCTTAATTAAAGAGAATTATGCACGGGAAATTAACAAGGCAAAACTCTTTTTTGCATGTGGATCTATCCGGCAAGTGGTGACTTTTAAATATTTTGAAGTTCCAGCTTGCGGTACGTTACTATTGGCCCCTGACTTGCCGGAACTAAAAGAGATCGGCTTATTACCAGGTAAACATTTTGTAGATATAAATGAGGAGAATTTTGCGGAGAAAGCAGAATACTACCTAATAAACGAGCAGAAAAGAAAACGAATAATAGAGCAGGGTTTCCATTTCATTCACCATAACCATTCAGCTGCTCACCGTGCAAAGCAACTGGTCGATCAAATAAAAACAATACTGTAAAAAAACTTATTCTTAATGCCTCCCACCTAAATAAAATGGCTGACACCGAGTATCACATAATCGTGATTCTGAGTCAGACCATTTTTTTATATCGTTTACTCTTTCCTTTCAACATCGTTATCAAAAATTGCTTTTGTTGAAATAAAATCAGCGTCCATAAGAATTTGCTCAATTTCGTATAACTGCATCAATTTATCATTTGATTGATATCGAGCAAAACTAACCTTTGGTAGCTTCCCGTATCTTTCTCTTAATTCTTCAGAGGCATTATCAGGTAAGATGACGTAATAATTCTCATCAAATTTACAAGCGTTACGTGATTCAGCTTCGGATACTAATACTTCATGCAGTTTCTCACCTGGCCGAATGCCAATTTCTTTTATAGTAATTTCCTTAGTAGCGTAATGCTCCTTCAAAACCTCAATTAAGTCAATAATCCGACATGCTTTCATCTTCATAACAAATATTTCTCCGCCAATTGCTTTTTCGGATGCGTATAATAATAAATCAATCGCTTGAGAGACGGTCAAAAAGAAGCGGGTCATTTCTTTTGATGTTAGAGGTACAGAATGATGGTGTATGATTTGATCTTTGAAAAATGGGATGGCACTACCATTTGTTCCAATAACATTACCTCCACGAATACAAACAAAACGAGTATGGTTACTTAACTGGTTGGCTTGGATGGCAAGCTTTTCACCAATCGCTTTTGTCATACCATAGAAATTAATCGGTTCCACTGCCTTATCTGTCGATACATCAATAACTTTTTTTACATTTTGAATTAAACTCGCTTTAATCACATTCTCCGTTCCGTGAACATTAGTCTTCAATGCCTCCAATGGTTGATCTTCACAGATTGGAACATGTTTTAGCGCCGAAAGATGAAAAATATAATCAACATTTCTTGCTGCTTCGTTCACGGCTTCAAAGTCTCTAACATCACCTATCACAAATTTTAAAATGGGATTATCCGAATACTTTCTCTTCATATTAACCTGTGCAAATTCATTACGCGAGAATATTCGAATCTCTTTCGGTTCGAATGGTAGAAGCTTCTTCACAAGCTCATGCCCCCATGAGCCTGTTCCTCCAGTAACCAATATTATTGCATCTTTAAACAACTTAAAAAAACTCCCCTCCAACTATTATTCTTATTAATTGTCACCAAGAGTTTACTTATTGATAGCTGATCGTCTATAGACCAGTTCCCAGATAACCCATTTTCTTGCTCTCATGTTTTTATCTAATAAATGAAGCAGATAATAAAAGGCAAAATCTACAGCGTGACGTTAAATTATTAACTTCAAAGGACTTCTCATTGTACTTCGAGATATACTCAGCGTAGAAATAAGTTGATCTCATCTCTTAACCTTGTATCTTTTCTTGGATTGTTAGTGAATTCAAATACTTTTCCCTTTATAAAGCAACACATTAATTTATATGAAAGATGCAAGCTACTTTCGTTTTTTGAGATGTATCTTTCTTTCATAATCTTTACGGATGTTAAATTATAATCTGCTAAAAATGCATCCTTATCTTCCCTCATTCTTAGAAAATGGAATAGAGGGAATTTACCTTCACTATCCTTAAGAGAGATATTTCTTCTGTATTCCTTCATCATATTAGTAGTATTATCGACGCTGACTTCCCTAGATACATACTAGAACTTCCTTCTTCACTTAATATCAATCTATGGATTCATAAGTTATAAGATTGGACATATCAACCAAAACATTACATTTTCACGAAATTGAAAAAACCACCTATTTCCAATAGTTTTTGATCAAAGTTACCATCAGTCGAGAAAACAAGAATGTGTAGGCATAAACAAGATTAAATTAAAATACTCATCATATTCGATCGAAAATTAGGATAATATACAGACTAGATTTTAATATACATGTATCAGCATTCTGCATCTTGAAGAAAGATTTTGTTTCAGAATATAACCGGACATTTTTTTAACTGTCTATCTTCCTTAATAGACGGGATAGAATACTGAACAGCGTGATAGGACATGTGAGGATATAAGAACAGCGATTTCATGTGACAGATTTAGACAAATTATAATTTGTCTGTATTTGATAATAAAAAAGGTCTGAAGAGGTAAGTAGGACATTAGCACTTATGGGTTAATCAGCATATAATGAAGTAACTAACAGTAATTGGTTTTATTCGTCATACAACTCCTAAAGAAAGCAGACACGAAGGATACAATATAGAATAAAGATGCTGATATACTATGATATGCAAGTAAAATACACTACATTTTTTACCTCCATTAAGAAACAGCCTTCCCCCATACCAGGCAAGGCTATTTCTTAAAACGGTGTCCGATTTTATATTTGTTCCCCGTAAGAAAAGTAATGACTAGTAACTATTCCACAGAATAGTGGAAAAACATCCGAGGAACAAGTTCTACTTGTTGCACAATCATTGTTATTTTAATATTCATAATCAAGTTATTAGACTGCTACAGGGAATCGGACATAGTTGATGGCACTTGCTGCGACATACTGTTTGGTTGTGGTCCCGTATCCACTAGTTACCTCGATAACTAGAACTAAATCACCTGTAACTGTCGAGAGTATCCCTTCAATTACATTACTATCCGTGGTGACCTCTACTGTTGCTCCTAAACGTCTAGCCAATTCAGCAGTGAAAGTTGCTTCAAACATTTATTACACTCCTCCTTTATAATTCACTCACTAATTCAATTTTGTCTATTCGAATTAGCACTTGCGATCCGTCAGCCTCGACAAGTACGATATAGTCGTTTCTGACGGCAAGTAGCACTCCAGTTAACGGTCCAAACGGAACGGTAACTTCTACTTGCTCGTTTACTAAGGATAATAGTAGCTCCCTTATTGATGCTGGACTGGTTGGAGGTATTGGTGGATTTGGTGTTGGCGGTGTTGGTCGACGATCTATCGAAATCCCTCCGAAGTCGACATTAAAGTCTACGGACGGAAAGTCTACTTCGACACCAGTTGTAGTTGCTCTATCGATGAGAGAAGTGTTATTTTGTGACAGCTGATTGAGTAAACCCAATAAAGCTCTCTGCCTATTTGTTAATTCTGGCAAGTTGATTCATCCTTTCTTATTTTGTCTTATTCTTATCGTGGTGATAGGCAGGAAAATTACCCACCAATGATTGCTGGTAATTTTCCGCCTTCACCCATATTACAGAATGTCTAACGTAGCAATGACACCAAGAAGAAGTTGAATGAGTATTTGTAGATGTACTGCAATATCTGTATCAACTGTGACAATGTCAACATACTTCGACTTTTCTACAATTGTTTTTTGGCGATTGCTCTGATTTGTCTTAGAAATCTGTTTGAAGTCTTGTAAGATATCTTCAACTTGATTATCATCTGCTATAGCCAAGCGAAGCACAATGGCAAGCGCTGCTTCGATACCGATTTGTAAAGATAGTGCTACCTGTGTATCAGTTGTTTCAACATTAACACATTCTGAATCCTTAATAATGATCCATTCTTCTGAGAGCTGTTTTGTAATGTTCGTCTGTTCGGCATCCTGTTCTACAATCGCTTGTGAACCCCCTCTATTGTCCTCGCAGTAATCCAATGCTCGCCACTCTTTTGTTTTTGACATATGTTACACCCCTTTCCTTTATAAGATATCTACCAATAGCACTAATGCAATCAGGACTTGAAGCATTAATTGAATGTTAATTGCCAAATCTGTATCTTTCGTAGTTACATTTGCGTCTTTTGTGTTATAAATTAAGATTTTTTGCTTATTCTTTTGCGCCATATTGAATTGTTGTGTAAGCTCTTGAGATACAGCATCCCTTTGTTGCCCATCAGCAATTGAGATATTTAAAACGAGGGCAATGGCTAGTTGCAAAGCAGCTTGAAGAGAGACACCTATTTGAGTATCAGTTGTGTTCACTTTAATGTGGCAAGATTCCTTTACC
Source organism: Oceanobacillus luteolus (assembly GCF_042678205.1). Taxonomy (NCBI): domain Bacteria; kingdom Bacillati; phylum Bacillota; class Bacilli; order Caryophanales; family Bacillaceae; genus Oceanobacillus; species Oceanobacillus luteolus. The sequence goes on along the minus strand of NZ_JBHUDE010000165.1, from coordinate 14,521 downwards.
CAAATTACTTCAGCTGATTCTTGATCCATCCATGATAGTTGGGCTCCATCCTGTAGTTCAAAAGCATCGTTATTGCTTTGGAAGTTCGATTCAACTGATTGGTGATTACTAAATTCATGGGAACTCTTACATCCACAGTGGTCACCACAACCGCAATTTCTCCTAGTTCCTTCAAATGCTGTATCATCAAAGTACGAATATCTATCTCTTCCATGGTCAATATCATAGTAATCTACATTTCTAAAAACAGACATTTAGACACTCCTTTCTTGTGGTTATATGATATTTTTATGGTTTTTTTTTCTATAAGACTGTACAAATTCACTAGCTTCCTTAAAAATAGCAAAAGCACCTAGTTCTAGGTGCTTTCATGAATCATTCACTGTTTTCTTCCTTTTGACTTTGCTGAAATTCTTCAACTTGCCTCTTTAAGTCTTCCACCATTTCCCTCAACATCTTTTTCTGTTCTTCCGGTATACTTCTTTTGACCTCATCCGCTTTGACTCCATTTTTACTTAGTACACTCTTGACTAATACCTCGACCACTTTATTGTTAATAGGTGGTTGACCACTCATAATACTCTCCCCTTCCTTTCATGTATCTATATTAGACTATGTAATTTACCTTATCCTGATTATGCAGCAGTCTAGATTAGAATTTCATTTGACTTGTACAGCATGGTAAAACACACATTTTAAAGCCCTGTAAACTGTTGTCTCTTTCAAACATGTCTGTTTCTGCATGTTATATAGTAAGTGCAAGGTGCCTGGCACTCCTCATCTTTTGTTTTACATGGCACCTTCACCTGAACCTTCCACAACCTCTTTCTACACAATTGGAGCCACTATCCAGAGGGATAGTGGCTCACTTTTTCTATTATTGTATTTGCTGTTTATACAAATACATTCAAAATTGTCAGCAGCAATTTTAGATTTTTATCAGTTTTATAATAGCAACTATTTCCATATGTTTCTTCCTTCACTTTCTCCAAACGATCTTTAACAATACATCTATATACATCAATATCTGTAAGCATGATTTCCTCCCCTTATTCTTACTATTAATAATGAGGAAGGCTTGTAGTTTAACAGCATGAACCAAAAGTTTGGTAACGATTTTACTCAAATTCAATCTCTAGCCGATTGAATGGAGTATCATGTTTAAAATCGAGCCACCCCAAGAAATATTTTTAACATCATCTGTTACCTCCTTTCCAAAAGTCACTTGCTACAACCTTATTTATACAATGGAGCGCATACGCAAACAAGCGAAAGAATAATTATAACTGTTCTTGCCGACCTAGGTACAATAAAAAAGCATGGAGTCCTTCGTAAGGACTCCATGCTTTTTTATTGTTAATTATGGTTATTACGCATCTTATAAATGATTTTTCTAATAGTATCAATCGATAAATGAAATTTCTGTTCCAATTCTTCAAATGTGATCCCATCACGATACAATTGGAACATTTCCTCATTTCGTTTAGCGATCAATGCTCTAGATCCACTCACTTCTCCCCAAGCTGCCCGTTCCTTTTTTGCTTTAGGAATATAAATCAAGTCTCCTTGGATATATTTCTGCATTTCTTTCAGCAAACTAGGGGGAAGAACCTCTTTTGCATTTTTGTACTGCACGATTCATTTCCTCCTTAAAACGTTGAAAATCTAAATAACCGTTTCCTGGAAAAATTCCCATAGTCCGTGCACCCCTTTCTATATATATTTTTCACTTTCTACATAATGCAAATTATAAACGACTTTTTCCAAATTGGAAAGATGTTAATTTTGCAAATATTTTTCGCAAATAAGTGGGACCGTATAAAATACGGTCCCACAAAGGTTATCCGCTAAGCGGAAATCACCTCAACACACGTAATCAATATGATCACCCTCCTTCCCGAAAGAGTCTATCGGTCCGACATCTATATTAACTCATATTCACGGGGTCTTATACAAGGGGAAGAATGGTTATAATTGTTTTATCCTATTATTAAACCCATTTCGTCGTAATGACTTTTTTACGTGTATAGAAGTTAAGCCCATCTTTTCCATTGGCATGTAGATCACCATAGAACGAATCTTTCCAACCGGAAAAAGGGAAGAATGCCATTGGAGCCGGTACCCCGATATTCACACCAAGCATTCCTGCATCAATTGTCTCTCTGAACCTGCGTACGCTTCCGCCGTCTCTTGTGAAAATACATGCTCCATTTGCGAAACGGGATTGATTGGACAGAGCGATTGCTTCATCTAAATCTCTCACACGTGATATGGATAGGACTGGTGCAAATATCTCATCTTGCCAGATTTTCATATCTGGTGTGACATGGTCGAAAATCGTTGGACCGACAAAGTAGCCTGCCTCTTCGACAGCTTCGTCTTTTCTTCCGTCACGTACAAGCGATGCTCCTTCTTTCTCACCGGTTTCAATATAATTTAGTGTACGTTCTTTATGCTGGTCACGGATGACAGGGCCTAAGAAAATCCCTTCATCTAAGCCGTTTCCAATTTTTATCTCATCAGCTTTTTGCTTCAGGCGTACTAAGAATTCATCAGCGATTGAATCTTCCACCGCTACAACAGATGCTGCCATGCAGCGCTCTCCAGCAGAACCAAATGCTGCGTTCAGAATTTGCGTAGCAGCATTTTCCAAGTTTGCATCACTTAAAACAATCGAATGGTTTTTAGCACCTGCTAATGCTTGAACGCGTTTTAGATTAGCTGTTCCACGTTTATAAACGTACTCTGCCACCGGCTGAGAACCTACAAAGGAAATTGCCGCTACATCTTTATGATCCAGCAATCCATTTACGACATCATGCGCCCCATGGACGATATTAAATACACCATTCGGTAATCCCGCTTCTTCCAATAGCTCGGCTAATCGGTTAGCCAAGAGTGGTGTTCGTTCAGAAGGCTTTAATACGAATGTATTACCAGTTGCAATCGCCATCGGGAACATCCAGCAAGGTACCATCATTGGAAAATTGAATGGGGTAATCCCACCGATAACACCAATAGGATAACGGTACACTCCAGACTCAAGATCTGTTGCAATCGATGGAAGTTGTTCACCCATCATGAGGGAAGGTGCACCTGCAGCAAATTCGACGTTCTCAATACCACGTTGAACTTCACCGTAGGCTTCCGTGTAATTTTTCCCATTTTCAATTGTAATGAGACGAGCCAGCTCTTCCCAGTTCTCTACTAATAATTGCTGATATTTAAATAGAATACGTGCACGTCTTGGCACTGCAACTTCTTTCCACGATTGAAATGCTTCATTCGCAGCTTCTACTGCGAGGTCCACATCTTCCTGGGAAGAAATAGGAACATGTGCTATCACTTCACCTGTTGCTGGGTTGTAGACAGGTTCTGATTTATCCGTGTTTGCTTCTATCCATTTACCGCCGATGTAATTCTTCAAAACTTTCATTGATGTTTGTGCCAATTAAGGTCCTCCTTACCATTTCATTAAACTTAAGGGAAGTTTTAGGCTCTATTTATAATACTTTTACCATTACAGGAGATATTAAACTCATACCCTATAAAACTAGTTCTACATGTATCAGTGCTTATCCTTCTTTTAATGAATATCATCAATTTACGCAGATAATGATTCATCTATGTTTTTTGTATTTAAACTGATGAATTATGCTCCCATACGAATCGGTCTAGGCTCAGCAGAAAGGATATGATCCCACTTCATTGTGCGAACAGCTTTACGGAAATAACAATATACAAGTAAGTATTCATCATTCATCTTTAATACCTTTACTTCACGTTGGGTTATTTCGTTATTTCCATTCATGTACATAATGGTAAGTTTTTGTTTGGACTCCATTGCACGCAAAAATACACCTTTCATACTCTTCCCTCCACGACTAACGAACGAATGTTCTTTTTAGTTATTATAAAGGAACGTGTGTTCTTTTGCAACACTTCACTATAATAACGGAAATGCATATTAAGATTACACGTTCGACCCTAAGTAGGATAAAGGCATTTTCACCTTAAATAAAAAAAGCACTGAAATCGAATTCGATTTCAGTGCTATATATGAAAGTTTATTTTTTTTCTGCAGTTGCTTCCTGCTTCTCTTTTTCGTCTTTATCATCCATCAGATCGCTTGCTGCACCTTTAAACTCTTTTAATGTCTGTCCAGCAGCTTTCCCGATTTGAGGTAATTTACTTGGCCCAAAAATAATCAGCGCTAAAATGACGATTAGAATTAGACCAGGAATTCCGATATTTGCTATACCCATTGTATCTCGCCTCCCACTTGGGACAAGTTTATCATAAAACTAGCTTTCTCGTATACCACGCATGAACGGGCTGTTAAGAATCCCCCTCCAATCATGAGGGTACCTCAATATATGAAGGTAGGAATAAACAGCCCATAAATCCCTGATTCTGGTCAACTAGCATTCAGGAGGTAGGCCCCCAACTGAATGAAGTTTCACATTATGCGAGACTGCCACCTTTTTTACTATAATCGATAATACCTTCAGATGCACGGTATGCTAATGCACCAAGAGTTGCAGTTGCGTTATATCCACTTTGGTGAGCATATGCAGATCCACCAACAACAAATACGTTATCATGCTCCCACATTTGTAGGTAGTTATTTACTGCAGATGTTTCAGGATCTGCTCCCATGATAACTCCACCAGTGTTGTGAGTTGCTTGATATCTTGTCATGTCAAAGTGATCCATGTTTGTATCATCACTGATATGAGTTGCTCCCATTGCTTCTAAGATTTTACGAGTTTGCTGGTTTAAGAACTTACCGCGTTTACGGTCACTCTCTGTAAAGTCAAACGTCATACGAAGAAGTGGGTAACCGTTAATATCTTTATACGTTGGATCTAAATCCAGGTAGTTGTGAACTGTTGGCAACTGTGCTCCATACGTGTAAAGGTTCAAATGACGATTGTAATATTTAAGGGATTGTGCTTTGAACTCTTTACCCCATCTAGGTGTACCTGAAGGAACTTGGTTTTCATCAATTGGACGTTTACCTTTTTGTCCCATTAATACTGATCCACCATGTAGGAAATCATAATCACTATGGTCAAAGTTATCTGCGTTAAAGTTATCTAACACTGCAGCAAGACCACCTGAACCAATTGCAGAGTTGAACTTCTCATCATCGAAGAAACCATCATTACCAACAATTACTTGGTAGCAATAGTTTTTACCGATTGTACCTCGGCCTGTTTTAGGATCATATGGAGTTCCCAATCCAGAGTTCAGAAGCAAACGGTTGTTATTGAATGTATAGCTCGTCACTGCAACAACTTCTGCCGGTTGTTCGAATCTTTCTCCTGTACGAGTATCCATGTAAAGCACTCCAGTAGCTTTTCCACCTTCATGCAGAATTTCAAGAACTTCTGAGTTGGCACGAAGTTCGAAGTTTCCAGTTTTTAGTGCTGTCGGAATTACTGTTGTATTAGGGCTTCCTTTCGCACCGAATTCACAACCGAAACGTTCACAGAAACCGTTATATTGACATGCCGCCAAATGTTGTCCATCTGGGTTATCATAAGCTTGTGAGTTATTCGCTGCCGGAATAACAAATGGGTCAAGTCCCATTTCCTTCGTCGCATCGAAGAAAATATCCATAGCTGGTGTCTTTTTCAATGCCGGGTTAGGGAACGGTTCGGAACGATGTCCACGTAATGGCGTTTCGTCACCAGAGATTCCAGCCATCAATTCAAATTTTGTATAATATGGTTCCATTTCGTCATATGTAATTCCCCAGTCTTGAATCGTCAATTCTGGATCAATTTTGCTTTCACCATATTTTTCAATTGTTTTCGAACGGATTTCAAAATCATATGGGTTATAACGGTCCGTCATTCCGTTCCAGTGCGTACCTGCTCCACCAACACCATTACCTAATAAGAAAGCTCCGTATTGGCGCATTGGTAAAGCTCTTTGTTTACTATTATGTCTAAATGTTAAAGTTTCACGAGATAAATCTTGCATCAGTTCGTAACGTAATGCATAGCGAAGTTCATCATGCTTCATTGCGAAGTTTTCTGTACTACGATCGCCACCACGCTCAAGACCAACGACTTTCAGGCCTGCTTTACTTAACTCAGCAGCAATAATGCCTCCTGTCCAACCTACACCTACCGTCACGACGTCTGTTTTTGGCAGTTTTGTAACCATACTTCCTATACTCCCTTTCTCGATGTACTACCCTGCTGTTAAAACCCCATACAGCCTGTCTCGTACAAATCCCTTATTTTATCTAAGAACGCTCTTAGTTATGTGTATCATGAAGACTCTTCGGTTCAATTTTAAGAAACTCTGTTTCCTCAACTTTATCTGCGTAACTCATTTGAACTCCTGGATATTCTTTCATCTTCCATCCAGCCATACCTTTGTTTCCACCATAAAGTGGGTCAGCGTAGACTCCCTCGATGGTAGTTTTACGTAAAAGTTCAAAGAATAAGCTTGAACGAAGGCCAGGAATCTTCACTTCATCATTTTCAAATGCAGTTAGAACTTCATCCTGTTGTTCTCCGTCTAACGCTACAAATAATGCATCAAATTTTTCTTGACTATATTTATCTAGAGCTTCTAATCCTAAATCGAAAACTTGATGGTGTTTTAACTGAGATTGATAACCTTGTTCAGGTACACCTTCAAAGAAAGGTCCTTGGCGGTATTCCTTCGCATTGATTCCCCATTTACCTGCTAATTGGTGGTCGATATAATATGGAACCCCCAACGCAATTGCTCCAGGTCCATTTTCATCTTCAGGGAAAATTCGCTCTGTTGCTTGTCCAAGTTTTTCAAAATCTGCCCGATTTGTAAAATATTGCAGTGCGTGGTCATGTTGCTGTGCTGGTTGAGATTCTGCAGGAGTAGCAGCAGGCGCTTCTTCTTCCTTACCATACATGCCTAGAATTCCACCTAATGCACTACCAACGGCAATTCCTCCGACAGCAATACCCGAGCTCTTCAAAAACTGGCGTCTGGAATTATTAGTTGTTTCAGTTGTTTCCAGCTTTTGATCCTCTTTTTTTTCCATTAATATATCCCCCATTCAAATACTTTTCATAAAGAACTGGAACGGCTTCTTGTTTCTGGTTTCTTTTATATGTAAATGTTGCAAATTGAAACAAAGTAATCGTTTACCAAATTCTTTACTTATACATAAATACGGTGTAAGAATTTTCAACAAAAAAATTCCCATCAATTTCTAGGGAATGATTAACACTTGCTATTTTCATAGACTATAGATACATCCATTTAAAAATATAGTGTGCTAATATAACCTAATTCATGATGTCAATTCTTGAAGTATGCTCACTTTGTTACAAATTCTTGAACTATTTATGCTGAATTAAGTATATGCCTCTCATTTTGTTTTGTCAATCAACTAAACTAATTATCCAGTAACTAGAAATTAATAGAAAATCATGGAGGAAAATTGCATAGATTGGTAAATTTATTAAGCATAGTTGCTAAATTCAATGTCCATTAATCGGATCACAACATCCGATTCATTTGCGTCGTTTGGTCCTGCAATTCTTCCTTAGTTTTTATTTAATTAAATATATCAATAATCGGTAAAGAAAAAAGAAACCTTTATTAAGTTTGGGTGATAAACAAATAACATCTATATAAAATCTACTACTCTCCTCTGTAATCCCTCAAGAATTATTCAGTATACACTGGTGAATTATTCCAGCTTTAGTATACTTCAGCCCTTATATGGAGATTCTGTTGATAATATTCATTATTTAACGGAGGGTTAGTATGGCTGAAAAACTACCAGATATCACAAAATCGTATTGGCGGGATTCTGTTAAGATCCCTGAATTTCCTAGATTAGAAAAGGACATACAAGTCGATGTTTGTATCGTTGGTGGAGGCATTACTGGAATTACTTCTGCCTATCTTTTGGCAATGGAAGGATTACGTGTCGCCATTCTAGATGCAAATGAATTATTAGGCGGGACGACGGGGCACACGACTGCTAAAATTACTGCTCAGCATGACTTGATTTACGATGAACTAATTAAAAACATGGGAAAGAGTAAGGCGAGATTATATTATGAAGCAAGCATGGAAGCATTGGCATTCATAAAAAGCACAGTGGAGAAGTCAGGTATAGATTGTGAATTTACCGAACAGGATGCATACATCTATTCCACGACCGAAGAATATGAAGAAAAAATCAACAAAGAAGTACAGGCATATGAGAAACTTGGTATCGATGGCGGATTGGTAGATACAATCCCATTTAATCTAAAAATCAGGAATGCTGCTGTCATGCGTAACCAAGCGCAATTTCATCCGTTAAAGTATTTAGTTCATTTAGTCGATGAGATTACTAAAAAAGATGGTCAAATCTTTAATCATACGACCGCAGTTAATGTGGAAACAGGAGAAAATCCAACCGTTTTAACAAGTAATGATCATCGTGTAACCGCTAAATTTGTCCTTGCATGCTCCCATTTTCCGTTTTATGAAGGGATGGGTTTATATTCAACGCGAATGTATGCAGATCGTTCCTATGTACTTGCTGTAAAACCAAATAAGCCATTTCCAGGCGGTATGTACATTAGCGCAGATCAACCGACACGTTCTGTGCGCTCGGTAACGATCAATGGAGAAGAAATGCTCCTCCTTGTTGGGGAAAGTCATAAAACCGGCCAAGGCATCGATACTAAAAAACATTTTGATGCATTGGAGCAATGGGGACAAGAGGTTTTTGGCATTGAAGAAATTCCTTATCGTTGGTCGGCACAAGACCTTACGACATTAGATAAAGTGCCATATATTGGAGAAATCACTTCCGGACAGCCGAACATCCTAATTGCCACAGGCTATAGAAAATGGGGAATGACCAATGGTACCGCAGCAGCTCTATTACTGAAAGATATTGTATTAGGAAGGGAAAATATTTTTAAGAACTTATTCACCCCTTCCAGGTTCTATGCGACACCAAGTATTAAGAACTTCCTCGTTCAAAATGCTGATGTTGTCGGCCATTTAATCAAAGGTAAGTTACAAATGAGTAATATGAATCCGAAAACATTAGATAATGATGAAGGTGCAGTCATCAGCATCAATGGAGAAAGAAAAGGGGCTTATCGGGATGAAAAAGGAGAGCTCCATATTGTTGATACAACCTGTACCCATGTCGGTTGCGAGGTGGAATGGAATAGTGGTGAGCGCAGCTGGGACTGCCCGTGTCATGGCTCCAGATTCACATATACTGGAGAAGTAATTGAAGGCCCGGCAGAAAAACCTTTACAGAAATATGATTACAAGATGATAGATAATCTAACATCGGAGGATTCCGGTTATTAATGCTTGAACCCTTATCCTGGGTAACCAGGATAAGGGTTCAATTCATTCATTTTAAAATGAAAGTCTAGTTAACCTTATTTTTTAAACTCAATTGTTGAATCATCTCTTTTAAAATAACCGGCATTTCTTCAAAAGCATTTTTAATATGTAACCGTTCAGTCAGTTTATGGGCATCCTTCCCAAATGGTCCGATATTTAGAACTGGAGCATCCAGTCTCAACATATCTTCGAATGGGATGGAATAGCTCGTCTCCCAGACCGGTGTGTTCGCTTCAAAAGTGACCGAATCCTTTGAATCTCCCTCATAAGATACATAACTCAAATCACAGATACCATTAAAATAGTGGACTCTCTCCACTTTCAAGTTGAATTTCTCTTTGGCAATTCTTTTCACAAAAGCCACACAGTTTTCAATCGTTTCATTGTCACTAGAATTCACAGCTGGATAGTACGGAGGTGTAAGTAAAATAACAATGGCCGGTGCAAGTTCCTGACATTCAATCATTAATTTATCCGCTATACGTAACGACTTTTCCCGATCGTCCCATTCTTTCTGGTGATGGACTGTCGCTTTCACCCTGTCGATGAATTCTCTTCCAAGCTTATTCACAGCATATGTTTCTAGCTGCTCGTACCGGATGACGGATACTTTCCCTACTGGATCCACTTGATTGTTTCTGCAAATTTCTGCGTAATCCCGATTTAGTCTCACAGCAGCTTTATTCGCAACTTGTTCAAAGCGATCAAATACATCAGCCGCCGTTTGTTCCATAACAAGCACATTATAAAGAGCACTCGAACGGTATGGTGTCTGTGTTGAATAATCGGACTTCAAATCACGTTGCTGTAAGGTGACTGGCAATGGATTCGTTTCACCATAAGAAGTTTCTTGAAACGAAGAATTCCACTCCATTTCCTGTGTCAGATAGGATGCAATATATGGAGAAGTCATCCCGTTCAATGGTTGTCCCGCATGAGTTTCCTTGCCGTAGAACAACGCAGCAGGCATGACCTTTCCTATCGATCCGGAATAAATATAATGTGTATCATCTCCATGTTGAGTGAAAACAGGCTCACTGTTTAGAAAAAGGATATAATTAAGTTCATGCTTTTCCTCCAATTTCAACAATGCAGGAACAGCGGATCGCATTCCAGCAGAGTTGACTTCTTCATCAGGAACGGTGAGCAGCAATAAATTAATTGGCCAGTTTTCCAAGCTTGCTCTTTCCAACATTTGCATATGTAACGCAAGGCCCATTTTCATATCCATGGTTCCTCTTCCAAATAAGTACTCTCCAGACGCTAAATCATTTCTCACGTCAGCTGAAAATTCAGCAGCTCTTATCTTCAATATTTCTGTAAGTTTATCTGGTTCAGTCGCCATTTCCTTCAGCTTCCCATATTCCTCTATGTTTACCGTATCGAAATGACTGACCAGACAAATTGTTTTCTGTGCATCTGGATGTTTATAAAGGGCTGTTAAGAACTGCCGTTGATCATCTGTATCATGGAGCGTAAGGTACTCCGGATGCTTTTGAAAATAAGCTAATTCCCGCAACTTATTTTCTAATTTTATCGGGAATTGACGCTCGCCTTCTGATAAGGTGATACTATTCCAACTTACCAGTTCATTTAGTAAATCTCTTAGTTGTTTTGGTGTACCCCATCTTGCTTTCAACATATTCACCCCGTAAATTCATATCTTCTTCTGTACTGCCAATAATGGAAAAGCTTATTACAATACTTTTGCAAGAAAGCTTTGTGTCCGCTTTTCCTGAGGATTATTAAATATCTCTGCAGGAGGACCTTCTTCTATGAGATACCCCTCATCCATAAATATTACCCGATCACCAACTTTGCGGGCGAACCCCATTTCATGCGTCACAATCACCATCGTCATACCATCTTCTGCAAGATCGCCAATTACATTTAAAACTTCACCTACCATCTCTGGATCAAGCGCAGAGGTCGGTTCATCGAATAACATGACTTTCGGTTTCATCGCCAAGGCACGGGCAATTGCAACACGTTGCTGTTGCCCTCCAGAAAGTTCATCTGGATAGTTTTGTTCCTTATCTCCAAGACCGACTCTTTTCAGTAATTGACGTGCAAGTTGCTCACTTTCCTCCTTGCTCTTGTTCAACACCTTCATCGGTCCAATTGTGATGTTCTGTAAAATATTTAAATGTCTGAACAAGTTAAATTGCTGAAAGCACATTCCAACATGTTGCCTTAACTCATGTATATTTGTTTTCGGGTTAGTAAGCTCCACCCCGTCAATTTCAATTTTTCCACTTGTTGCTTCCTCCAGCCCATTGAGGCAGCGGAGAAATGTACTCTTCCCGCTCCCAGATGGTCCAATTACCACAACAACTTCTTGATGCCGGATTTCAGTACTAATTCCTTTTAAAACATCAAGTTTACCAAATGATTTACGGAGGTTCTCAACGTTTATCAAGCTGCATTCTCCTTTCCAGATACCCGGCAAACTGTGATATCGCAAATATAATAGTAAAATAGATGATTGCAATTACTAGCCAAATAGAAAATGGCTCGAATGTAGCAGAAATAATTATCTGTCCACGATAAACCAGATCAATGATACCGATTGGAGCCAGTAAGGAAGTATCTTTAATCGTTTGTGCTGATTGGTTGACGAGTGGAGGGATCATCCGTTTAAAAGCTTGAGGTAATACGATGTACCTCATCGTTTTATATTCCGTCATACCAATACTTGCTGCAGCTTCCTTCTGCCCACGATCTACCCCAAGTATCCCCGCACGAATGATTTCAGATATATAAGCCCCCTCGTGCAAAGCAAGGGTGATAGTCGCTGCAATGATCGGATATGCTCTTTGACCGAACCATTCATTTAAAGGTAATACGCCCGTCAAACCGAAAACAATGAAGAATAGCTGTACTAATAATGGAGTCGAACGGAAAACTTCAATATATACTGTTGCGAGTCCTTTTAATATTTTTGACTTGGAAAGCTTCATTAGGGCAGCGATTAAACCAAAAATTACAGCCAAGATTATTGCGGCAATCGAGTAATACAGTGTAAATTTAAGGCCTTCCAAAAGTTGAGGGAGATTATCTAAAACTGCTTGCATGCTGTTGGACCTCCTTATGTATCAACAAGGAGATTAAAGGAAATCTAGCATGTTCTTCCCTTTAATCTCCCAGATAGTTTCATAATGTATGTGTTTAAGATGTTATTCCACCGTAATTACTACATCTTCCGGATTTAAGACATCTTCCACAAAACCATTTCTTTCTCCACCCAGATATTCATCAAATAGTTTCTCATATTCGCCATTCTCTTGAATGGTCGCTAATCCATTGTTAACTTTTTCGAGGATATCCTTCTTATCCGGATTTACCGCGATTCCGTAATATTCACCGTTTAGAATATCACCAACAATTACTGCATCTGAATTCCGTTCTGTTATATAGTTAATATTTGATGGATGATCATATAAAATTGCATCGACACCATCATTTTCAAGTGCGCTATATGCAGTACTAATATCAGCATATTGTTTAATATTTTGATCTTCGATTCCATTAGCAATCATATAATTATAAGAAGACGTACCTTTTTGGATACCTATCAATTTACCGTCTAAATCTTCAAAGCTCTGAATATCTGAATCCGCTGGTACTAGGATGGAAAGACCGGATTCGTAATAAGCATTTGAGAAATCAACACTTTCCATTCTTTGGTCAGTGATCGTCACCGCTCCAACGACGACATCGATTTGTCCCGCCTTCAGTGCTGGAATAAGTCCATCAAATTGCATCGTTGTAAACTCCACTTCGAAGTCTTCCGCTTCAGCAATTTTCTCAATTAAGCCAATATCAAAACCGATAAGTTCACCATTCTCTTCTGATTCAAACGGTGGATATGTTGGGCTTGTTCCAACTGTGATGACCAATTTATCAGATTCTCCACCACCATTATCATCTCCATCAGCTTCCGAACCACAAGCTGCCAATATGCCTAAAAATCCTACAATAAGTATTGATAGTATGAACTTTTTCAAATGAATATCCCCCCCTATATTTTGAATAACTTTTCCTAAATTAAGAAACGCTCTTATTCTTGAACATTGCTCAAATGCTTACCCAAAACTTCCCATTTTTCGTCACTCCAATCCTATTCGCAGCTCATATCTTATTCAACATCTTACTTTATAGCAGTTCGATTGTAAAGTTCTAATATTAGAAATACTTGTAATAACGATACACTTTTAATTATACATTCTTCTCTCATTCTTTCTCCTAATAAGAAAATCGTTCGGTAAAATAAAAACAACGTGACACCAATCATCTTATCGATGAGATGTATCACGCTGCTCTTTTAGCTATTTTCTTTTTCTATCATTTGAGTGGGGAACCTTATTGTTTTTCCAACTTATTTAATATATCTCCAATCGCTTCTTCTCCAAATTCCTGCCACTTACTTTTATCACGAATATAACCATCTGTATCAAGTGGTTCTTGAAATTGGCTAAAACCTGTTGCAGTTAATAGTGAATTTGAATCCTTATCCAATCCCAAATTCACAACATGCTTGATGACATAAGGCTGCTGGAATTCTATCCAAGCATCTTTTCGATCCAGCTCACCTTTAAGCACATGAAAAGGCAACCGAATATAAATAGTTTCTCCGCCTTCCCGGTGCATAATACCGTCAAATATTCCTCTATCGTAGTCCCAGTTGCCACCCATACTCAAACCATACTGTTTCAAGTTACTTTGGGCTTCTCCAAAAGACATCTGCTTTCCTTCAATATCTGTTTCCAAGCGAATCATCCATACAACCTCCACTGTGTTTTTTAACTATTATTGGTAATCAGCGGAAATGTATACATGTTAGAAAAAGAGTCAGCGATTATCATAACCAAATAATGTATGTAGCTATGATAACCAAATCATGTTATACTAGCTTGGCGATGAGCTGATTCGTGTAAGTCGAGGAACAAGGTAATACATGTGAATGTGAACACATGGTTCGCTCGCCACGAATATTCGATAACGCCTATATTTTATATAGGCGTTTTTTATTGTACTTTCACCACTAGCGTTGCATTAATTAAGATTAAATATTAACAAGACCCCGAATTTTCGCTAATTTACTTTAATGCAAATAAAAAGTCCTTTATAATGGATTTAGTCAGGT